>JAEOTK010000003.1 GCA_016839875.1 Candidatus Heimdallarchaeota archaeon | reverse complement strand
TAGTACGTGCCAGAGGCATGTAATTTTCCCAACAAATTAAACCACCAACAGTCCCATAAGGAGTTTCCACCACCGTTAGTGTGCTTCCATCACCTTCTCCCCAAATTAGACGTTCTGAGCCAGTAGGTTTCAATTTTCGGTGCTTGCCTAAATATTTTCCAGTAGGATCAATATAAACGATTGTACAATATAATGTGCTTTTACTGTATTGGGAGTCTTTCTCAATGATACCCACTATGAGGAAAACTTCATTTTCCCTGGCAATCTCACTTAAGCTGTCCATTGAGGAGCTAGGAATAGCCACAGCGTTTGCAGAATATCGGTGAAAATCAGTTTTCCCATCATCAGATCTACTTCCAACTTTCGCTCCAAAATACATTCCACGGGGATATGCAGGGATAAAAGCTTCAGGAAAAAGAACAATTTTCGCTCTCTGTTCAGCAGCTTGCTTTGTTAACTTTGCTATTTTCTCGATTGTTGCATCACGATCCATAATAACTGGAGAATCTTGAATCACTGCAACCTTCACAGATTGGTTCATGCATGAATTTCTATATCTAAAAATATTAAGTTTTTCACCCTCTACACAATATCAATGAAGTTTTTCATTTAGGAAACAAGAAATTAAGAAAGGTGAGTTTATTCACTTTTTTTCTGTTTTTCAAGCAACTGTTGAGTCAAAAAGTCACCTAGTTCTTCCATTTTTTTGTCAACCTTGATTTCTTGTGTCTCAGAATGTTCCTTTTGCGGTTTGGGAACACTAAAGATAGATAATGTTCCAATTATCTTCATTTCTTGATTCAAAACTGGGAGTATTGAATCACCAGTAACAGAAAATACTCCCCATGCTTCTTTCAGAGTTTGATCGAGCTTGAATGCATAATTTATTGGAAAAGCGACCTCATAGACATGAATATTTTTTAATGTGCTAACTTTTTCAACTCTGTTGAATGGGATGATTCCAGTTGGTTCACCTTTCTCCGTAACAATCCATGTCTTCTTTTGAGGAGCACCACTCTCAACTAAGCTGGTAGTATATTTACTCCATTCAATTAAACCGAAATTTTCTTGTACATACTCATTGATTGAAATTTCAGCATTTATTATATCAGAGTATTCTGCTAGAATTTCATCAAAGTTAATAGAGTATTCTATTGGCATTTTCAGCAGTTTAATTGAATTTTCTGTCACTAGTATGGAAGAAAAAGACTTTCCAATAGAACCATTAGCGTAGAAACCTGAATCTATTTCCTCATAAACGCGGTGATTATGACCTACAATAATTATATGTTTTCCCAACTGATTTTTCTTCTTAAAAGCAGAAATATATTCATTTAGTGGAGGATTGAAATTGCTCCAAAAATCTAGATCCCCATGTTCAATCCAGAGTTTATCATTCTTGTAGGATTTACCGATAAAATGAATATCTAACTCATTAATCATTTTTCTACGGAATTTATCATAAAAAGATTCAGGATCATGATTACCTGATAGAATATGAATTCTTTGGTCTCCTAGAGAGTTTCGAATTTGGGAAAGTTCGTTGAGAAGAGAGATACCTTCTTTATCGGATTTTTCAAGTTCATTGACACGATCGACATTTAAAACATCTCCAGCAATAATAATGGATCGAACCTGATGCTCTTCACAAATCCTCTTTACTTCAGCAAGGCTTTGTTTAGCTAACTTACTGTTTAATCCCCAATGAAGGTCACTAAAGACTAGAAGTGGATAAGCAATCTTCACCATCTCCTTAACTCCTTTTTTTGGTCCGAGATTTTGGAGGAGATTTTCATAAACTTCCTTGATAATACTCTTCATTTCTTCATTTATGTACTCTACAGCTTCAACAGGCATTTCTTTATTTAATTTATATTTAGCTTCTGAAAAACACTTGTATCCTTGAATTAATTTCATTCCCTGTTCTTCAGATAAGAATTTATTTTCAATCGCTATCCTAAACCTATCAGATGTCGAAGAATTAAACGTAGTATCGTTGAGAATAATTAAAATTGTACTAAGATCTTGCAAAGCAGTGATAACAGAATAAGTTTTGAAAATAGAATCATAGAGAAAGGATTGACAGACACGAAGATTTTCTCCAAGAGTATTACTCTTATCATTGAGGGACGCAGTAATGCGAAGAAGAATAGAAATAACATCGTGAATTGCATTCTTGGTTGTTTGGGTAATTTGATCTCTTAGAAATTTACCTTTACCAATTGGTTTTTCATAAATAGGAACCATATTGACCAAAGACTTGTAAATTGACCAACAATACTTACTAATACCATCTTTTCTTTCTTCAAGAGATAATGGAGTCTTACGAAGCGCCTCAATGTTACTTAGCATCTCATCGAGTCCTTTTCTCTGGGTCGACTCCAGGAAATGTTCATCACCCGTTGAAAAAGCTTTTAGAAGATCTGGAATTGAATTTTCGTGAATATTAAGATTGACTAGATTCTCCATTTTGCATAATATTAGATTAGGAACATGTTGTAATACTTGATTTAGAGCTTCACCTACTTGTTGGAATTGTTGACTGTTACCTTCATGTAACAGGAGTATATCCAGATCAGAAGTATCAGAATATTCTCCTCTGGCATATCCTCCGCATACTCCAATAATAAAGTTACTTGGAATGTCTATCATGTTTTTTTGTACTTTATCAACTTGTAGAAATTTATTAAAGACTTTATTCTTTTCTACTAAGAGTACGGCGCTTTCAAATAAAAGATTCAAGCGTGAAATAATTTTAGATTTAGTGGAAGTTCTCTCATCCCAAATTGATCCTAAATACGTTCTAATTTGGCTCATATCCCATGGGAGTTGATTAGAGTTTCGTAGCTCCCGATACGATAGGAAATGATCCATTCTGGGTGGAAGTGTATGAGGTGTGTTCTGATATGCAAATTCACTAATTTTTACAATTGAACTTAAGAATTTGGGTAGTTCAACCTTGGAATTATTCATGGGTCCTTTAATCAACAAAATTTCGCTGAACGTTGAGGTTTCTGGACTCCTCCTCAAAAGAAGGATACTATCTTCAAGTTTTATTTCTTTGCAATTATCGAAGAGATCCCAATAACCTGATTTGATTATTTTACCTTCAGCTAGGTTAGAGAAAAGATCATCAGACGATTTAATAATTCGACGTTTAGAGTGTAGATTTTCGGTGATTTTCTCTTCTCCTCCTTCGATAAGCTCTTTGACTCTGGCTTTTTCTTTCTCTATTGATTTAAAATCTACCCAATCGTCATTAAGGAAGGAAATACCTTTATCAAACAAGATTTCCTCTGGTAAGTAGAAGGAAATTCCTTTTTGTGTAAGTAATAAACTAATAACTGAGGTTTGTATTGGCTTGAGATCTTCAAGCGAAGAAATTTTCTGTAAAAAACTTTGTTCGTCCAAATAAAGTTGTAAAGTTTTTATAGCTGTATAGAAATCCATTTTTAGCCCTCCATAAGTTGTTTGGTTCCAAGAAATGTAATCCAATCAGAGTTATCTAATTGTACGGTATCTTTTTCAGGTTTAAAGTTAAGAACCCTAAGTGTTTCAAAAGCTTCCATCCGTGTGAAGGTGGATTCTCTTGGATCTGTGAAAATCTCGAATAAAAGCCTCTTACCCTCATTTTTAACATTGTGCTGTTCAAGAGCTTCCAAGGAAGCTTGCCTTAAACGTTCGAATTTCGATCTATCAACGGCGAATTTCAAAAGAAACTCTGTTACTTTCGGATCCTGATAGGTTTGCAAATTACGGATTGCAATGATTCGAATGATATCATCATTCCTATCATCATCTGCGATATTAAGCAATAAATCTTCCTCCGTCCCCTGCCGTGCAACAAAATCCACTATTGATCGTTTTACTGGATTAGGTAAATCAATAAAATCTTCGCTAGTTGTATATAATTGGGGTAAGGTGCTTGTTACCCAAGATAGCGAGTCTATTACTCTTCCTCTTAGGAATTGATCATCATTTTTATTTTCAGCAACAGAATTAAGGAAAGGAACTAGCTTATTCCCGACTCTACTGATAAGAATCCTTAAAGCAAGCTCTCGTAATTGAAATGGTTGTTTTGAATCTTCAAAAATATCAAAAAACTTCTGAGATACAGTATCGATAGATAAAATTGGTTGGATTGCTGATATACTCACATCAGGATAATCTATGACCATTTTTCGACGTAAAAGTTGAACGGGTTCTTTTAATTTATATTCGGGTACTCCTTTCGCATATGCTTGAACAGAGATTCTAGTATTATCGATAGATTGTGTTCCAAAAGAAATTTCAGGATAATCCTGAGAAAATTCATCCAGTTGGATCTGAAGTTGAATCTCATCTATTCCCTCTGTTTCAAATCCAATTCTAGCCGAAAAATGATATTGCAAATAATTAAGACAAATCCATTTAATAGACGCAATTTCGTAAGGATTCTCCAGAATATCGGTTATTAATCGGTTGATTTTCTCTTCTTTTAGATTAAAGGGTAATGTTCTGATAAACTTAGATCTTTCCTCTCTAGAAATCTTCCTATTAAAGATTTTCTTCCAATTTTTATGTCTTTCATAACTTGAAACATTACCAAACAACATTTCATCTTCAATCAAGGCGGTTTTAATACCAGAATGATTTCTAATTGCTTCATAAAGTTTCATTATCTCTTCAAGGTTTGATTCTTTATCAAGCCCCTGACTAATAACGTCATCTTTAGTTAACATTTCATCTGAATCACTAATGATTTGTAAAAAAGAGTAAATCTTATCAATGACGGGATTTTCAGAAAATTTTTGCTCAATATTATAGTATCTAAAAGTACATCTCGGAAATCCCTTAGCAATGGTTTCCTCACGTTCAAATCTTACCCATTGAGCTACATTATCGGCTACGATTGAATCATACTCACACATAATTGGTCCGAGATCTTCACGACCAAATCTCTTGAAGACTTTTTGATAAAGACACCTGTTAATATCGAAGCCAAACTCTTCCTTCGTGCTAGATATCTCTACAAGGTTAAAATATTCATTGTCATACATTTTCTGATTACCAGTCTTTGTAGATTCAACAAAAGTTGACCAAGGATCTTTAGAGAATTCCATAGATCGTCTCTGTGGATATAAGACCATTTCTTCCAGCATTGCTTTATAAATGGCTAAAACATGATGTGAGACTATATTTCCATCTTTTTTACCTTGCTTACCAGGCAAACTTTCTTCTAAAGCAATAATAAAAATAGGATTAATACCATGGAAAAGCTGGGTTTCATTAAATTCACCCTTTGTTATGTTATAGAGTTCTTCAAATCTTTGGCTAAATGAAGTAATTATTTCTCCAGCTTCTTCCGAGTCGAAAGATTTACTAATCTCCTGAGATGTTAAAGTAATAAAATAACTAACGATTT
>JAEOTK010000227.1 GCA_016839875.1 Candidatus Heimdallarchaeota archaeon | reverse complement strand
TCCACAGATATATGTAAGAGATAAAGCCTGAATAGAAGACAATTTTCCTCGTTTCTTTTGATTGTTCATCTGGTGGTAGAAACAACACTCGAAGCTTAGCACCATTTGGTAATTCTATCATCTTCTTCTCTGTTTCATTCTCAAGGATGTATTCATCAGGAGGGCGTCTAACCATAACTTCAGAAAATAATTCCAGTTTAAAAATGATGTCAACTTAACCAATTCATTAGATGTTTATATAGTGTAAACTAAGTTTTTCTAATGAGAAGATATGGCAATATTATGGGGAGAAACACCAGAAGCAAGAATAGCAGCTAGAAGATCTTTTGAGAATACTGTAGAGAATCTTCTTATCAAAAATGGTTCTCTCCACATTAAGGATTTACTCAAAAGAATAGGACATGAAACGACTCTTATCACTGACTACCAGAGAGTTCTTTTTGGAATTAACGAACTAGTTAATGAAGGGAAGATAATAGTAGATGAAGATAACAGAATTCATCTTGCTATGCTGACCATTTTCGATGAGATTGGTTTTAAGGAAATCCCTATCTGGGAAATATTACATAAAGAAGAAGATGTTATTGAAAAGAAAGAGATTATTCGCAAATATTCTGAAATCAATCCCTTCGCATAGGTTCTATCCACCTGCAACAAAAGGTATAATTGAGATTGTCTGACCTTCAGTCAGAGAATAATTGTCAAATTCTTCGTTCTCAACGTTTTTCCTGTCAACTTGAATAGAATAGAATGTGCGGATTTTTCCCTCCCTTATAAGCAACTTCTCCATATCCTCACCATATTTGATAACGAATGCATTAATAGCATCAGTTATGGAAGAATTAACTTGAACGTCTATTCCTACAATAGCTTCTTTGGTGATTGACCTAAGTTGACCAAAGCATTGTATGTTGACAATCATCAAATAAATCTGCGTTAGAAATTATTTAAGTTCTCCTTTCTACCGATTTTGGAAGTTCTTGGTTATCTGTTCAGGATGGAGAGGAATATTCTCAAGTGTTATTGTATCCTCCTCTACTTGGAGATGGAGAATATCCAGACCATCATATCTTAGTGATTCTTGAATTAATTCCCCGATATCATGATCCAAACCACTGAAATCAAAAGATCTAACATTGGTAATTCCCATACCTTCAATCATAGTCTTATAATTGAGCTTAGATGAGGTTGTTTCTTGTCCTCCGGTTGTAGCATAAAGTTGGTTATCGAGAATGATTATTTTGAGATTTGGAGGAGAAAGATACGCAATAGTTGCCATGGAACTTAGACCCATCAAGAAATTACCATCACCAGTCAATACGATAACTGTTTTTTCTGGTTGAGCAAGAGCTAATCCCAATCCTACAGAAACAGGTAATCCCATACTTCCTCGAAGATAAACTTGTGATCCGGGTAGAAGATGGTAAGCTTGTCTACTTACATTGCCGTTTGAACTAACTATCAACTCTTCACCATCAAGAACATCATTGAGCTGAGAGATAACGTCTGCTCCCTTCATTCGCTTAGTACCTCCTTCTTAACAAGTAAACAAACAGGTAGAGAAGTCTCCTTCATTTTTTCAATGGACTTAGTAAGAGTTGATTGCCAATTTTCTTCTTCAAGATTCCAGTAGGGAATCTGGTAGGAGTCAAGAACACCCTCAGTAACATCACCCATTATCGAGTGCTCAGGAAAATCAGCATCAGGTTCTAATCCTCTATAACTAACAAAGATAAGTAGAGGGATTTCATACAATTGAGCTAGAGAAGTGAGAGCATCTCCAATTGTAGCTAAACCTGAATTTTGCATAATTAGGAAACTCTGTTTTCCACCAAAGAAATATCCAGAAGCAATTCCAACTGCTTCATCTTCTCTTGTTGCTGGTATATAGTTTATATCAGAATCTTTTTCCAAAGTGTTGATTAAATCTTTGAAATAAGAACATGGGACTCCAGATGAAAGAGAGAATCCTTCATCTTTCAGGATATTTACAAGTTCTAGAGTATCAATCATGGAAATCATCCACAGATAGAATACAATTTAACACCACAATAAAAATCATTTCGGTCAACAGATACTGTTAAATGATAAGCAAAAATGAGAAAAAATTAGGTTGTTAACCTTGTTCAACCATCATTCTTTCGAAATATTGTGAAATATTTTCGGTTAATATTGAGAAAACGTTCTCAACATTCAGACCAGTTTTGGCTGATGTTTCAACGTATGGAACATAAAAACCAGACCATTCAGAGAGCTGATCAGCATACTCTTGTGCATATTCCTTAGGAACTGCATAAGGTGTTGTGTCTCTAAGATCAGCTTTGTTACCAATCAAAACAATTGGAACAATACGATTCTTGTTATTGCGAATTAACTCATGAAGCCAATTAGGTAAAATCTCATATGTTTCAGGACGAGATATGTCGAAAATTAATAATGCGCCAGCTGTTCCACGATAATAGACCTCTCTAACAGCTGAAAATCTTTGCTGACCCGCAAGATCCCAAATTTGAAGTGTGTACTCTATATTATTTAGAGCCATTTTCTTCACTGCAAAATCTGCACCAATTGTCATCATGTACCCATCTTTGAAAGATTCCCCTAGATACGTTCTTCGAATGGAAGTTTTGCCAACTGCCCCTTCACCCAGCAATGTTATTTTAAAAATTCTTTGGCTCACTATACCACCATCTTTCCTAGTAAGATTCACCTTTGATTCTATTTAAATACTTTGTTAGAGGGGACGCTAAAACTGCTAAACTCCCGACAAAAAGCGTTTCACGTTTTCTACTTCCATCTAGAACAACGAGTATTTTTTAGTTTAAACATGGTAATTTTGAAGAAAAAAATACTAGTTTTAATGCATAATTCTGATATACAAATAAACAATTAATTTACATAATCTTTATTGAATTTTTTATTGACTCAAATAAGAATTTAGAGAGAAAAAAAATACTGTTCATTTCAGTAATTTTCTCAAGAAGTTAGAAAAAAAATATATTTGAAGACTATATTATTTTCATGGAGTTTACAGTAAAATCGATAGGCAAAATTTATACACCACAAGATGATCGAAAAACAGCTCTGTTTCAACCTACTTTTACTGATGCATTTGGTACAATTGTGATTAAAGAAGAATCTTGGTTGATTAATCCTCAGTAGAAAATAGTGCGGGTTGAATATCTTTACTATCAACTTCTTTAACTGTTAATTCTTCCTCAAGCTCTTTTTCTTCTTTTTCCTTTTGTTTAATTTCTTCAACTTGCTTATCTAAATGTCCAAGATTTGTGAAGATCCAAAGTGCTGTTATTATTACTCCACCAATGGTTATAGAGCCTACAAATAAAGGAACATAACCTATTGCATTTGCAATTGGTCCAGATACAAGCATTGCTATTGGAGTAATAGCCGATGCAATTGATCCAACTATAGATCCTACCCTTCCCTGTTTATCTGGTAGCACGACTACTTGGAAGATCGTTTGAATCATCACATTCGTAAATGGAAATGTTAAACTTGTAACAGCTGCCCCCATAGCAATGAACCATATCTTACCAATAGGAGCAAGACTCTGTAGAATAATACCTGCAATTTGCACATATAGAGCTATCATTAGTACAAGCGTATATCTTTTCCATTCTTTCTTAACCGTCAGAAATACACCTGAACTGAACATAGCTATTTGACCTGCAGCAACCACAATTGCTAAATCCGTAGCTGAACCATTATGAAGATACTTAACAAAAGCAGGTCTTAAAGTAAAGAGAGGTTGCTCAAATCCATTTATGAATGTAGCAATAAGAGCAAGGGCAAGAAGACCTTTTATCTTTCTCATATAACTTAAACCTTCTCTAAATTCAGTTAGAAAAGAAGGTTTTTTCTCTGTAGGTTCTACTTTTTCTTCTCTAGGTGTGGGAGGTATCTTCAGCAAAATCAGAGGAGTAAGAGCAATCGCCCATGTTAGAACATCTATCAGAATAATATAGTTTATCGGCCAAAGTTCATAGAGGATTGCTCCAACAGCAGGTCCAGCTATTGTAATTGCTCCAAATAATACAAATCTTAAACCATTTATTCTGCTTAGTTTATCTTTTGGTATCATTAAGGGTATAATTGAGAATACCGCTGGTCCTTGAAAAGCTCCTACAACTGCTGAAAAGAAAACTACAACTATAATTAACCATAATATGGTCATTTCTCCCATTGAACTCTGAAAAGTCATAATGATAAAGAAGCATAATGAACAAAGTACAATTAAAGAATCTGCAATTATGATAATCTTTTTTCTGTTCCATCTATCTGCAAACACTCCACCTATGGGATTAACAATAACTCTTGTTCCAACAGCAAAGAAGTATATAAGAGAAAGATAGATTGGATTCTCATAGTTTACAGTAACCCACCAAATCATAACAAAACTCAGAATATTAGATCCAAGCATTGAAATTAATTGACCAACAAAAAACTGCATATAATTTCGAAAAGTTTGTTTATTTGCAGTAATTATGGTCGACATTACATTAATTTTTGATTATAAGCCCTTTTAAATTTTTATCACACTTTGTATTTCAAACAATTAACTCAAATTTTCTGGAACAAGCTCTTTTTTTATCTGTAGAAACTAAATTACCTATCCAAAAGAAAGATAAGTATATGTTCAAATGTAAATTATGCAATTCTCAATCAAGTCAATAGGTGAAATTGAGACACCCCATACTGACCGAAAATCTGCTCCAATTCAACCCACTTTCACTGATGCTTTTGGAACCATAATAGTTGACGAAAAATACCAAGAAGGTTTGAAAGATCTTGAAGGATTTTCACATATCATTCTTTTGTATAAGTTTCACAAAACTAAGACAGAAAGATTGACAGTTAAACCTTATTTGGGCAAAGAGGAGAAAGGAATTTTCGCTATTCGTCATGAGGAACGACCGAATAATATTGGACTCTCTGTTGTCCAACTAGTAAGAGTTGAAGAGAACAAAGTACTTGTAAAAGGAATAGATGTCTTGAATGGAACACCTTTGCTTGATATCAAACCCTTTGTACCAAAGTTTGATTGCAAGGAAATTGATTCTTGTCGAATTGGATGGTTAGAAAATAAAAACGAAGAAAAGTCAATTAAGGAATAGATTTTTAGATAATAACTTATACCTTGATTTGAAAATTGATGAATATTGATTGCGCTGTTATTCTAGCCGGAGGAAAAGGTACAAGACTACAACCTCTTACAAGTAATAAACCTAAACCTATGGTTCCTGTTACTTTAACTCCTATGTTAGATTTCGCAATTGATCAAATTAGAGATGCAGGAATCAACAAAATCATACTTGCTGTAAAGTATCTCGGGGACCAAATCCGAGACTATGTTAAGAATTCAAGTAAATTTGATGACCTGGAGATAATCATTCCAGATATCGACCCAATTGGTACAGCAGATGCTGTAAGAAAAGTTTCACATCTAATTGATGGCAATTTTGTTGTATCAATGGCTGATATAGTTAGCAATTTGTCTGTAAAGAAGATGGTATCCTTCTTTCAAGAAACTGATTCTTATGCATCAATAAGTTTGAAGAACATTAATTTTCCTACAAAGAAATTTGGTGTAATTCTCTTAGACAAAAATCAAAACATAGAGATATTTCTAGAAAAACCCAGACCAGAAGAAATGCTTTTTACAACTCTAGCTTTTGCTTATAGATCTGGTTCTGAATTTCATCAAAATCTTGTTAATACTGGAATTTATATTTTCAAGAACAAAGTCTTAGAAATATTGGATAACTTTCAAGATATCAACGATTTTGGTAAGGATCTATTTCCATATCTACTTCAGGAGAAGTTCAAATTGAATGGATATGTTGCTGATTATTACTGGATAGATTGTGGAAATATCAGAAGCTATCTGTGGGCAAACTGGGACATTCTACGAGGTTTTATGAGTGGATTCTATCCTCCAGGTAGTAGAACAAATGGAAACTGGATTGGGAAAGATGTTCAAATTTCTAAAACAGCAGATATTATTTCACCTGTTGTAATTGGAGACAATGTCTTTATTGAGGAAGATGCTACTGTTGGACCTTTCTCTGTTATACACAGTGATGTTGTTATTCAGAAAAATTGCAGGATTGATCATAGCGTAATTTGGGAAAAATCAAATATAGGTTCAAACACTCATGTTCATAACTCAGTGATCTGTGATAATGTAAAGGTTGAAGCAAACAAAGAAATTTTAAATTTCTCAGCAATCAATTGAATTAGAAGTGAAAAGATGAAAACAAAAAGAACCGTAATCAACTATGTCTTCTTTGCAAGTATGCTTATTGCACTTCTTGGTTCAGGTTCGTTTTCTCAAGCTGATAACATAAGTATCACATTCTGGAATCTAAACTTGCAGATGGATGATGTGAATAACTACAGTGGAATAAGATTAGTAGTCTTCTTCCTTCCAACATGTCCTGCATGTATAAGTGAAACAAGTGTGTTAAAAGATTTAGATGAAAATTACAATATAACTATAGTAACTTTGGATCCTCAATATGAAAGCTCTAATCAGACTCTTTTAGATTTCAGAACAGCTTATACACTTCCTGAAGATTGGATAATGGGATACTCAACAGAGGAAGCAAATTCAAAATTTAATCTTACTGTAGTTCCTACAGCAGTTGTTCTTGATGATTTAGGAAGAGTGGTAGCACTCATAGAAGGCTCTACATCATATGAGTTCTTCGAAACAAAAATAGACGACGCAGCAAACCATAGGACGGAAAATTACAATCCGAATTTCGTCATTGAACCTGATGATAATGATCTTCTTACAGTGCTTTTCATTGTAATTGGTGTTGGTGTCTCAACTATCATTTTGTATTTCTTAATTCAAGCAATAAGAAGAGGTAGAAAAGAATCTTCCATGATTAGTGCTGTAAAGAAGATTGAAAATGAAGAAACCAAACCTTAATCTTGTTGAACAATTATTGATGCTCCGCATTTTTCGCATTTATCTGTATCAGTATATATCTTGACACCACAGCTTGGACAGAATTCGGACACATCGCTTTTCTTGATCATTGCTTGGAACTCAGATGCAGCTTGCTCTAATTGCCTATCTATATCTTTGGGTATTGATTCCATCAAATGGGCAATTTTAATCTTCCTACTGTCTATCCAGATAAACACTGTAACTCCTCCTGCAATGAATGCTGAGATGTAGGTCATTACTAGTTCTGCATAATAGAGATATACAAGATGCAATCCTCCCCCTAATGAACTGAAGATCATCAATATGAAAGGTAATAAGAATCTGATAGCTGGGTTCAATGCAAATAGAGTGTAAAAGAATGATCTTCCTGTTTCTGCTTTTTTACTACTTCCGATTTTACTAATAATCTGTTTCAATGCATTGAATCCGTAGAAATGAGTAATGATCATTAGCAAGAATGGAACAGACAAATCTGAACGCAGAGAATATTCAAGTTCTTCCATTTTTATAACTAAAATTTCGTAAAGTGCTGTGAAAAGAGCTGCAAAAAATAAGGCAAAGAACGCATTTCTTGCCTTTTTCCTATTTTCGTAAGCTTTGAGATTTTCTCTCCAGAAAGCTGCTTGAATTGCAAGGATAACAAAAGCAGCTGCATAAATTGATGAATCAATTATTCTCCAAGTTACAGCTGTAACTGGTAGTTCGATTTCTGTATTAAAGAAAAATACTCGGTTAATCATCTCCAAAACATAGTAGGCTAAAATTCCAAGTGTTGAAATTTTAATCCAGAAAAAACTAAATTCAGCCTTTTCTTTGGATTTAACTGGATATTTATCATTAATCATGCTTTACTCATAACTCGCTTTTTTCAAGCACTTTTGTATCTTCCTATTCAATATCGTTTTCTTTTAGGAATCTTTTACTGAATCTTTTGTTTTATCTTTAGGTTTTTTTGGAAGCTTTCTTGGTTCAGGGATAGTACCCACATCTATTGTTTTTGCATCAATTCTCATTGGTTCTACATCACTAACCAGTTGTTTTCCTTCTGTATCTAAAGGTTCAATTTCTGGAAGCATTGTAGTTTCAGTTTCTATTGGATCAATGTCTGGATCTAAAGACGCACTTGTTTCGATGGGATCAATATCAGGCTTAAGTTTTGGATCTAGCTCGATAGGGTCGATATCTGGATGAACATAAGAATCGCTTTTCAAACCTTCAGTTTCTGTTGTTACTGGTTCAACATCGTCACTAACCGTTTCAAGTTGTTCTGCAAATCTAATTCCTTTTTCATGTTGAAGTTGAATACCTTCCTCAATTCTTTGTTTCAAGGTTTCTTTATCTTTTATTTCTTCTACCCTACTTTCTTGCACTCGTAAAGTAGGTTTGATTTCAGTTGGGCTGTGAAGAATTCTAGCTACTTCAGGAATGGTTTTTTCGAACATCTTGTTTGCTCCTTCCTTCCATCGTATAGCATTGTTTTTAACATCAAAACTATAGTTTATATCATTAAGACAGTATTTCTGTAGCACTGTAGTAGGTGTCTCTTTTAGGTGTTCCAAACTACATTTCCTTTTATGACAAACAAGATCTAATTTCTGTATGAGCTTAATCTTTTTGTTGTCTATTCTAGTCAAGAAACTAATCAGAGAAACAAAAGTGACAGTCGCAGCAATAGGAAGTATATAGCTTTGTGTGAATATACTAGTCAGCAACAATGGGAGAACAATGAATGTTGCTCCTGCTAATAATCCAATCAGTTTCAAACTGAGAATAAATGGATGTTCTTTTCGATACATACGAGTTCCAAATAATGAATAGTAAGTCCAATAATTAAGTGACTTAGGATTAATATAAGCTTTTGAAGACATTCCTAGAAAATTACTTCTTTCTATTTGAGGACCTTCTAATATAGCTCTAATTTGCAAATATTCTGAATGAGCTGTATAGAAATCGTCAGGAGAAATCTTCTTCTTAACTCTACCATTTTTCTTGACACTTTTACTATTGATTTTTCCTAACAATAGTTGAAAATAATTCTTACCCTGTTTGATTGTACTTCGAAATGCTATGTCTCTAAACCAAACTTGAGCAGGAGGTAGTGTTATTGTTTCTACAAACTTTAGATTATCAAGTTTATGTAAATCACTAAACCATCCAGTTATGAAGTAATAAAGAGATAAATCAATAGGTAAAGTGCTGGTATTTACGATGAACACACGTATAATCCCCCTATTATTCTCAGGAACTTGACTAACGATTGGGAGGAGTGCAATACTAATTTCCTCTTTCTGCTCGAAATCTAAATTCTCCAAAAGGATTTTGTCTAATTCATTATAATGTGTAAAGTTGGAAATAAAACGTGATGCAAAAACAGGATTCTCCAAGAATTCTTCACTCATATATCTCAAGATGTAAATTTCGTTTAACTATAAAAAATTACCTTTAAACATCGTGAGTGAAGGATAACTGATGTTCGTGTATGAGTAAAAATTTAACCTAGTACTTTGAGAATCTTTAATAAACATTTTTAGCAATTTGTATACTGTGAAACGTTTTGAGAACAGATGAGTTTGATCTTCCAAATGAATTTGCTCGTTTTGAGAAATTCATCAAGGAGGATTTTGAAAGATTTTTCCAGGTCTTCAACAAATACGAAGAAATGAATTATACCTTCTTTCAATCATTTGTTAATGCTTCTGATGACTTAGCAAATTCATCTGATATACAAGAAAGCCTCAGAGCTATCTATTCTCAAATCGCAATGACTGGGTATTTTCTACTATCTCAATACAAAAAAGTATTAACTTTTCCAATTCAAGATGATGATTTTGAATTGCTATACTATAGACTAAAATCTGCTGCATTAACTGGGGAGAAAGCGCTTGTATCAGCACTCCTAGCTAGCTCTTTAGCTATGTTGGTTGACTTGAAGAAGAATAATCCATCAGTCCATAGAGTGTTACATGTAATAATGTCATTAGAAACAGCAGCCATAAATTCAGATGTACAATCAGTTCAGAAATTTGCTAGAAAATTCAAAGATATGCTTTTTGATTCAGTTTTAATCCAAGAGTTTCCACTGTTAACTTTGAATGTTGTTAGTGATTTAGCATACAGAGAATTTCGAACTGGTGATGCAGCTTATGAAGGCTGGTTAGAAATCTACAAGGAGTTAGCTGAAGCATTAAACATGAATACTAAACGATTAGATTGCTATACAATGTTGGGAGGAGTTTACAGATTCAAAGGATATCTCGAAGAATCCGCTGATTATTATAACAAAGCATTGAAAATTTCAAAGGAAGTAGGAAACAAAGAGTACACTGCTTCATTAATTTCAAATATGGCAGATTTAGAGCATACTATGGGGAATCTTGACAAAGCATTAATGCTGTGTAAGAATGCATTAGAAGATCCAGAAATTTCTGAATCTAATCCCTCCTTATACATCAATATTGCAGAAGTTCTAATTAAGAAAGAAGATTATGAATCAGCTCTAGAGTATCTAAACAAAGCAAATATCCTTACAAACAGTAAACTTCCAATTGTCAATCTACTTTACGGATTTGCATTAACAAAACTACCCGATAAGAAAAGCTTCAATGAAGGAATCAAATATCTAGAAAAAGGAGGATTACTAAGCGAGAAGAAAAAGAATCAAAGAATGATTGCTGCATATCATTTTCTTATGGGGAGAGTCTATCTCGATACTTACGATCTCTCTTCAGCGATTAATTCATTTGAGAAATGTTATTCAATTGCTATGATTAGTGAATTTCAATATGCTTTACTTTCTCAATTGTTTCTAGCTGAATCTTATCTACACAGATACAAGATTTCTCAACAAGAAATAGATCTTTCAAAGTCAGAGAATTATTTAGCTAATGTGATAACTATTTGTCAAGAACAAGAATTAACAATTCTAGCAGATGTTCTTTACATCAGTGGGCAGATACTAATGGCTCTGAATGAATTAGTAGATGCTGAATTCCTTTTTGACCAAGCTAGAGATTTAGCTGAAAAAGGAGAAAATAATATCCTAGTATCAAAATGTGATGAAAGCATTAATATGATTCAGAATAAGAATATCGAAAAACCAATGATAATTATCAGTGAAATTACGAATATAATTAACAATCTATCAAGACAATCATATATTAAGAAAACAGAGTGTATACCACAGATATATTTCATTAATATTTTTACAACAGATGGAAAGAATATCTATTCAAGAAGCTTTGAAGAAAAATCCATCAATGGAGTTTTAGTGTCTAGTTTAGTTTCAGCTATTAGAACAATGTCAACAGAATTCTTTGGTTCTGGCTTACGAGGAATTGATTTTGAAGGAAAGAAGCTTTTAGTTGAAAGCTATGGGGAGTTTTGTGGTATTTTAGCAAGTGATAGAGACAGTTTCAATGCTAGAACAAAACTGATCGATTTCATAAAGAGACTGAATCAGAAAATCGTAGATATCGATATTAATCTAAGTGATGAAGAAGTACAAAAAATAATCCAAAAAGAAGCAGATTTAATGACAGAGTATATTTTTGAAAAATCACTTATCTGTAAATAGAACACAAGCAAAATACTTTTACATTATTAATTGTCATATTCATCAATGTCAAATTCAACCAAAGAAATGGAAGTGTCTCATCTTTTATCACTTGAATGTACGTCTTGTGGAGAAATACTGGATCCAAAAAAACTCCACCGCTTATGTAAGTGTGGAAAAGTTCTTTTTGCAAATTATGATGCAGAAGCAGCAAAAGAAACAGTAACCAAAGATTCTTTCAGTAAAAGAAGGTACAATATCTGGCGAGTTCCCGAAATGATGCCAGTATTGAAAGAGAAATACAGGTTCAGTTTAGGAGAAGGATGGACCCCTCTACTACAACTAAATAATTTAGAGAAAAAGATAGGACTCAAACATTTAATGTTAAAGAACGAAAGCGATAATCCAACTGGGACTTTTAAGAGTAGAGGATTGTGTGCAGCTGTTGCCAAAGCTTATGAATTAGGGGTCAGAGAATTTGTCATTCCAACAGCTGGAAATGCAGGTGCTGCTCTTGCAGCTTATGCAGCCAAAACTAAGACTAGAGCTCATGTCTTCATGCCAAAAGAAACTCCTCCTCTAATTATCAAAGAAGTTTCAGCTATGGGTGCTGAATATGAGTTAATTGATGGAATAATCACAGATGCAGGAAAGGTCTCAAAAGAAAAAGCAGAAGAATTTAACTGGTTTGATGTGTCGACTCTGAAAGAACCTTACAGAGTTGAAGGTAAGAAAACAATGGGTATAGAATTAGCTGAGCAAATGAATTGGACTCTACCAGATGTTATTGTTTACCCAACAGGAGGTGGTACTGGAATAATTGGGATGTGGAAAGCATTCAATGAGCTTGAGGAACTGGGATTGATTGATAATAAACGTCCTAAAATGATCTCTGTTCAATCTAGTACATGTGCTCCTATAGTTAAAGCATTTGAAGAAGGAAAAGATTATGCTGAATTCTGGGAGGATGCACACACCATCGCAGCAGGATTGAGAGTTCCCGCAGCTGTTGGGGACTATCTAATACTTAAAACCATAAGAGAATCAAAAGGAACAGCAATTGCTGTGGATGATTTGACAATTAAGATTGCAATGAATCAATTAGCAGAAGAAGAAGGAATCATGCTGTCTCCAGAAGGAGCAGCTACTGTTGCTTCTCTTGAACTTCTATTCGAAAGAGGAGATATTAGTCGAGATGATCAAGTTGTTCTC
>JAEOTK010000226.1 GCA_016839875.1 Candidatus Heimdallarchaeota archaeon | reverse complement strand
GAACCTTCAGTAATAGGTTCATCGACAAGAGTTATCCTCTCATCGCAAACTTTTTGTCCAAGTTTTCCTTTTGTGAAAGATCCCATCATAACTAAATCAGCTTCAACAGTGTGACCAATTGCTTCATGTGCAAGCACTCCAACTAATTGAGGATCAAGTAAGACGTTAGAAACCCCAGCTGGGATCATAGCAGCTTTTACTAACCTAGTTGCTTTTTCATGTGCATCTCTTACTACATCAGCAACAGGATGTAAATCGAAAAATTCCGCTCCACAAGTGTGTGACCAAGAAGCAAAACCACTTGCCATTCTTCCTTCCTCTATTGCTACTGCATAGGACATCATTGTGGGGATCATTGTCTCCCAACTTACTCTAGTACCTTCATTTGTAACAACAACTCGTTTGTCTACTACTTCATTATATGTGATATTCATGCTTTTTACTAAAGGGAATTCTTGTTGGATTTTAGCTGCTTCAATAATGTTTTGCAGTTTCTCATCAACAGGAATACTGAGTAAATCGATTTTTCTTGGAGATATTATTTCATCCTCAACAATGTCAACTTCAGCAAGTTTGATTTTTTTCTCTTTGTGTGAAGAAGAGCTTCTAGCCATGGTTGTAGCACTTCTAATGGTTTTGAACACATCTTCCTTTTTTATGGAGCTTGTTGTAGCTAAACCCCAGCTACCATCAATGAGAACTCTTACACAAATCCCTTGTCTCGAGCCGGTTGTACTGTTTAAATCTCCATCTCTGTAAGTGAAATTACCTAGATATTTATCTTGGTATCTGAGTTCGACGTAATCAGCACCAAGTTTTTCTCCCTCATCAAGTCCGTCAATAAGCAATTCTTTATTGAACATGAATACTGCAAAAGTATAGGTATTATTAAAACTTGCCAAACAAAGATAAACTACAGAAAATCATCAAGTTTTCGTTGAGTTTTGATTAGGTTAAATAATGTAGAACGTCTCTGCCAGTAGTCTAGCGGATAATGTAAATGGTACTGCAGTTGATCAAAAGCACTATCTATTGAATCAGCTGTTGTATAACCTTTCTGCATTGCTCCTCTTACCGCTACTCGAATAACCCACACACCTAGAGGGAATCTATACTCTTTGGTAATTTCTCTAAGTACTATCGCTTGAGCTTGTCTTTGCTCCTTAAGAAGATATTCAG
Source organism: Candidatus Heimdallarchaeota archaeon (assembly GCA_016839875.1). The sequence continues at coordinate 4,743 of JAEOTK010000226.1, read as the reverse complement.
CTACTCCTAGTCTTGCTGCATAGTAAGCCCCTGTTACATTAGAAGCATATTCTGTTCTACCTGAATGGGGTTCCCAGTCCCCCAATCCTATATCCTTGTCACTTGGATTCATATAAGCTCCACTGAACCAAGTTTCTATCATCTCGTATGACCAGACATCTGGAATTAGAATAATTACAAATCTATTACCAAAGAATTCATTTGTGAAAATCCTGAATTCGCCTAATTCCTGATTCTTCTTAAGTAATTCCACTTTCTGTTTAGAGAGCATATCATCAACAGCTGTTATGGACCATCTAGTAGGTACAAGTTTCCTTGCTTGTTCTCTGCCCAACATACCTGCTGAAAAAATGCGAATGATTGAGTTGATATCTACACTATTCTCTCCAAGATTAGTAACTGCATCAGTTGCAAGTAGATCTGTATCATAATATGCTTTTTCAATTGCAGGTATAGGGGATTGGTTCTCAACAACAGTGAGTTTTTTGATAGGAGCAATAGGACCATGTGGAGCCGATCTCTCGTTTAGTGTAATTTTTGGTATTATTTTCTTTTCTAATTCTACTTCAACATCAACAGAATTTCTTCCCAGAAGTAATTCATGACTTCGTTGAATAATATCTGAATCTAATGGTCTCTTAACATCAATTTTTGATCTTGTTCTAAGAAGAGCAATTCTCATCTTAACAATTTCCTCTTGAGTTTTGGTTGTCCAGTTGTTGGAATTATCCACTACGTCAGCAGATAGTCTGTCAACTGTTAACATAGGACCAGCATTAATACTAGGATAGCCAGACCATCCTACAAAAAATGATGGAGGAGAAAAGGATTCATCAAGATTAGTTATTTTAGGTTTTTCAAAACTATATTCTTTCGACCATTGATTAAGTAAAGGACAACTTCTTCTACCACATAACATTCTAGAAGTTTTGCAAATCACACATAAATCAAAATTAATGGGAGATTCAGTTTCCATCAAGGTCAAAATAACTAAATGTTTTTCGTATTAAAAGATGATGACAAACAATTTCAAAGATTTTTGCTTTTGGAAAAACTTAATATGAAACTAATTTTTGTTTGTATTAGTATGAGCTATCTACAGAAAGACATTTCAGAAGAGGATGCTGAAAGAAAAGGAGATTTTGGTTTGAAATTTCTATTTCTAGGCTTAGCTCAAACAGGTAAGTCCTCCATAATCAAAGTTGTATTTGAGAATATGGAACCTGAAAAAACTAAATCTCTTCCTGCTACTGTAGGGCTAAAACGAGAATATTTGGATTTCTCAGGATATTCATTAAATGTCTATGATGTTGGGGGGCAGATTACTTATCTTGAGGAGGCATTCATAGATTTAAGAGAAAGTATCTTCTCGCATCTTAAAACAATGTTTTTCGTTGTAGATTCATCAAATTTACTTGATTTAGCAACTGCTAAAAAATACTTTGAAAGAGCATACAAGAATGTGCAAGAGTATAGTAAAGATGCTAAGATATTCGTACTAGCTCACAAAATGGATTTAATACCTAAAGAAGCAAGGGTTAAAGCTACAGGATTAATATCTGAATTCTTTGATATCAGGAATTATGAAAATGTTGAGCTTTTTGAAACCTCAATTTACGAACAATCTATTTTTGAAGCATTAAAAAAGGCATTAGATTAATAAAGAAGAAGGAATAGTTTTTCTTATGCCAGAAAAACCTTTGTACCCAATTTCGTTCTTCAGGACAAATAATCTTGAACAGACACGAGCATTCTATGAAGGAATTTTGCAATTACCTTTAGCTCTTGAACAAAGTGGCTGTGTGATCTATCTTATTGGTAAGTATGGATATTGGGGATTTTGTCAAACATATGAAGAAATAACAAAACCTGAACAGATATGCATTACTATAGTTGTAGATACAAGAAAACAAGTTGATGAGTGGCATACTTATCTTCAAGAAAAAGGAGTAGAAATTAAGAGGAAACCTCAACACACAGAACAATACAAAATCTATAACGGTTTCTACATTGATCCTAATGGTTACACTTTGGAAGTTCAAGCATTTGACAAAGATGGTGAACCAAAAGGACATGATAGATTTAAGCAATAGATGTGCGAGTTGATTAAATGAAAAAAGTTACAGGAATAGGTGGTATTTTTTTCAAAGCAGAAGATCCAAAAAAATTGCTAAAATGGTACTTGAAATACTTAGGACTTGATTCACACGATTATGATGATGTCGCTGTTATGTTTGGATGGAAAGATAAAGAAAAATCAGATGAAGAAGCATATACGGTTTGGTCACCATTTAAGGAAGATACTAGATACTTCGATCCAAGTGAAAAACCATTTATGATCAACTTTAGAGTAGAAAACTTGGAGGATCTACTTGAGGAACTTGATGCAAAGGGAATTACCATAGTAAGTGGAATTAAGAAGTTTAAACAAGGAAAATTCGCTTGGATATTAGATCCTGAAGATAATAAGATTGAGTTGTGGGAACCAGCAAAAAAGGAAGAAGAATAGTTGAAAATACGCTAATCAGTCTTTCTCCATACATAGAATGGAAGCTCACAAACTTTCTCAAATCCATTTTTTTCTGCTATTGGAGCTGAAGTAGCTTCTTTTGCTTGAATAATCAGATTTTCTTTACCATCTTTCTTAGCTTTTTCGTTTCTCAATTTTAACATTGCAGAATATATTCCTTTTCCTCGATACTCGGGAAGCGTTGCAGCACCTCCAAGTAATCCAATTTTTGTTCCAGGTACGTATAGAAGTCCACCAATACCAACAGGTTTGTTTTCTTTTTTCTCATATGCAACATAAAATGTAACTTCCATTCCTTGAGCAATTAACCCCATCATTTTGTATATGCCTGCTGCCCCCTCAGGCATTCCATATGCTCGTTCTACCATGCGACAGAATTCAGGATCATTGAAAGAAGCAGCAAATTCATCTAAAGTTTTCGCTTTAAATTCAAATTCCTCTGTGATACTTATATTAAGTTCTTCTCCTATTGATCTGTACATTCCTAAAACAGGAATTTCCTTTTTGAATCCCGCTGATTCAAGTTTCTCAACTAGAGTATCAGGTTTAGATTGTGGTGATACAATCCATGCAATTTTAGTCAAACCTGCGGAAGTATAGAAGTCAACAACTTGTTTAATTGTATCTTCTAATTGATCCTCTTCTATTCTAGACATCCCTACAGCATTAAATTCTTCAAAATCAACACTTGGACATCTGAATCCACTGAGATTTTCAATTGGAATTTTTTCAAAGACTCCTTCTATAGGTGTATACATGTGGGGAGAATATTCAATCGCATCAATAATTTTTTGTTTTTCATCTGTCAAGAAGTTCACCAAAGCAAAGGTATATTTTCAAGCTTTATAAATATTTCACGTTTTGAAATTTAAACCAATTTTATTCGACAAGAAACCTTTTATTAGAAATGATTTCCATGTTTACTTTGCGCTATCATCTAAAAAACAAGATAATAAGATAGGAAGAGAGATAAGCATGAAAAAGAGAGTAGGATTTCCAAGAGCACTTCTTTATTACAAGTATTCTGTTCTTTGGACTACTTTTTTTAAAGAATTGGGAGCCAAAATTGTTATCTCTCCTAAAACAGATAAGAGAATAAAGGATTTAGGAGTTAGTGCAGCTCCAGATGAAGATTGCTACTCTACAAAGCTCTATTTTGGTCATGTTTTAGTTTTGAAAGATACAGTAGATTTCTTATTCATTCCTAGATTAGGAAGTGATCATAAACTAAATGTTGGGTGCCCAAAATTCATTGCGTTAGCGGAAGTTCTTAAATCGATTTTTCCTGATTTACCTGAGATAATTATGCCATATTTCTCAATGGCAAAAAGCGGTCATGGAAAACTCAGGATAGCTGGAATCGTTCTTGCAATTGGATTCAAATTTACTTTTAATCCTATCAAAATTCTAAGAGCTTGGAAAAAATCTTTACATGCATATAAACAACATCTAAATGAGCTTATAATCTCTGAAGAAGAACTGAAACAATGGGAAAATTCCGAAATATTTCTGAACAATCCACCTATTTTGGAAGATAAAAAAGAACCTCTCAAAATAGCATTAGTGGGACATCCTTATGTCATTAATGATGAATTATCTTCACTAAATATCCGTAAATTACTTCAGTTAAATGGAGTTGACCTCATTACTTCAGAGCAATTACCTAAATCGCTTATTGAAAAACAAATGGAGAAATTGGATTATAATTTGTACTTCAATTATTCGAGAGAACTTCTTGGAACCGTAATGCATTTTCTGGAAAGCAAAACAATAGATGGAATTCTTCTGCTAATTATCTTTAGTTGTGGTCCTGATTCAATTACTGGAGAAATGTCAACTAGGTACTTTAGAAGAGATCCTGGAATTCCACTATTACAGCTAGTCTTAGATGAATTATCTTCAGAGACAGGACTCAAAACTAGAATAGAAGCTTTTCTTGATATGATTGAAAGAAGAAAAAGAACACAAAGGAGTGATGTAGATTGGCATTTACGTTCCCATATTTCGGTTCTCTAACACATGTGTTTGAAATTGTTTTAAGAGAAGTAGGGAAAGAAGATTTGATGATTCCAAAAAAACCAAGTAAGAAAACAGCTGAATTAGGATCGATTCACTCACCTGAATTCATCTGTACTCCATTCAAAATCACACTTGGAACTTTCATAGAAATGTTAGATGAAGGAGCTTATGAGCTAGGAACCGGAGGATGTCAT
>JAEOTK010000225.1 GCA_016839875.1 Candidatus Heimdallarchaeota archaeon | reverse complement strand
ATTAGAATGGTTTGTGGTCAATTGCGACTCGGTGTTGCTTCACAGTTACTATTAGAAGCTCTTTCTTTAGCTAAGACCGGAACCAGAGATAATAAGAGCATTCTAGAACGAGCTAATAACAGATGTTCTGATATAGGTTATGTAGCCGAAGTTCTATATAAAGATGGAATTGAAGCAGTTAAAGAAATAGTGGTTAAGATTTTCAGTCCAATAAGAGTTATGCTAGCTCAGAGAGTATCTAGCTCAGATGAACTCCTTGATCGATTTGATGGAAAATGTTCTCTGGAATACAAATACGATGGATTGAGGGTGCAAATTCATAAAAAGGGAGACGAAGTTAAATTATATTCGAGAAGACCTGAAGAAATTACAAAACAGTTTCCTGATGTTATTGATTTCATTCAGGAAGCATCAATTGAAGATGAATTTATTATTGAGGGAGAAATAGTTGCGTTTGATCAAAATCTAGATAAAATACTACCTTTTCAACAAGTTTCTCAACGAAAAAGGAAACATGATGTACTTCAAAAAGCAAGTGAAATTCCTGTAAGAGTTTACCTTTTTGATGTTCTTTATTGCTTTAAGGAATCAAAACTGGATTTGGATTATCTCGAGAGGAGAGAACTTCTAAATAAGGTTGTGAATAAGACTGAGCAAATTCAATTCTCACATCAGACTTTAGCATCAACAGCTGATGAGATAGATAAATTCTTTTTCCAAGCTCTAGAAAATAGTTGTGAGGGATTAATGGGAAAAAGTGTATCCAAAGGATCTGTGTATCAAGCTGGAGCAAGAGGTTGGAATTGGGTAAAATACAAAGCAGATTATGTTGATAAATTATCAGATTCATTTGATCTCGTAATATTAGGTGCAGATTACGGGAAAGGAAAACGTGCGGGTAAATATGGATCATTCTTGCTAGGATGTTTTGAACCTGAAGAAGGGATATATCAAACCTTTACTTGGGTTGCAACAGGTTTTTCGGATGAAAACCTCGATCAGATGTTGAAAGACCTTAAACCATTAGAAAGAGAGAAACCAAAAGAAGTAGACAGTGTTGTTGAAGCAGCTGTCTGGTTTGACCCCAAAATTGTTATAGAAGTTTCAGGTGCTGAAATTACAGTAAGTCAGATGCATACATGCTCCAGGATGCACCTCAAAAAGAAAACAGACGGTCTAGCTTTAAGATTCCCAAGGTTTACAGGTAAATTTGTTGAGGATAGACCACCTGAACAAGCTACTTCAAGTGAAGAAATACGCACAATATATTTAAATCAAAAGAATAAATAGGATTTGAAAGCAAATGTTTGGTAAAAAGAAAAAACCCATGGACCAAGAAATTTACGAGAAACCAAGTGAAGCTTTGAAGATACTCACAACAAATATTGAGCAATATTCTGGTTATAAGGAAAATGAGGATCGAAGAGATTCAGATATCGCTTTTAGAACAAGATTACTCTCAATTTTGAGGAACACTGGGGACATGATGAGCCAGGTTCATGAATTATTAATTCATTCCCAATTATTAACTAGCTGGGGTCCAGCAGGACTAGTGATGAAGAAAATTGGGGATTTGCGAAGAGAAGCTGCAGATACAGATTACAAGTACTCAACTTTCTTTGATGTAAAAGAAGTTGAGGGAGAGCACGGCATAGATCTCTCTATTCTGTATATTCTTGAAATAGAGATACTAGACCACTTAGAAGAATTCAAGGACAAAATTGCAGAAGTTAAAACCAATTTAGAAGAAATGATGCTTGATACTGTTGAGGACAGCATTGCTAATCTAATGACTTTGAGCAATAACCTCTATGACAGATTTAATGAACGTAACGAGTTAATTAGAGCATTTGAAAAGATGAGTCTTTAGAGATCTAACTCAATTTATTAAACACTTCTTCTACATTTACATCTTTGATAAGGATTATTTTTCTCTTTGATTTCAAACCTTTTACAAGGGTTATCTGTGAAGAATGAATCTTCAACTGCTTTGAAAACATCTTCAATATGGCTTTATTGGCTTTGCCTTTATCTGGAGGTTCACTCACATACACTTCTATTGTATCATCACTCATCTCAATACTTTTTTTTGGTGAGTTTGGATGAACATTGAGATTAATCACTACATTACTATTCTTCTGTTCAATTGAAGGATGTAAAAACAAAAAAACACCATAAAGGTCTATTGAACTTTCGCTGCCAATCTTGCGGCTGAGGCATAAGCATCCTTTTTATCAATATCTGCTGGAGACCAAGTGATTACGCATCCTGCCCATTTAGGACATCTAGCAACCATTATATGACCTTGTCCACCTAAATTAGATGAAATTAGACGTTCTGGTGTCATAGTTATAACTGAAAATGTTAATCCACCACCAAAATCAACTGGTGAGGTTTGATTTTTCCATGCATTGAATGGTATTGTAGGATCTACTTGCCACTCACCATAGTTATAATAAACCTTTAAATCATCTCCAACTAGCCACACAACACCGAATGTTCCTTCTTGAGCCATTACAGCTACATCATCTTGAAAGCTCATAATATTTCACCTAACTGTATAAATCTTTTGAAATCATTTTTATTAATGTTTTCTTAAGGGTAGTTCAACGAAAAATTGCTATTTAAATAACTTTTAGTTTTAGCTAGTTTGTTTGGGTAGTTTAGGAACATATTTTTAGGAGGAATTCTTAACCTTCTATTAGTCATGACATCTGAAGAAGCAAATGTAAAGAAACGTCGTATTTTACGTTTCATAAGAGATCTTGATTTAAGGTATATTAGAGGTTCAATTGATAGAAGAACATATCAGACATTAAAAAACAAATATCAAGAGATTCTAAATGCTCTTCCTACACCTCTGAAGATTCAAGAGGAAGAGAGAGCTATAGAACTATCAAAGAAAGAACTCCCACAATTAGAATCAGATATACAAGAAATAGAGAGAGAACCTTCACCTACTTTACCAGCTCCTGTACCATCAAAAGTTGTTGAGATTCCACCTATTGAAATTGAAGATATACCTCCTATAGAGATAGAAGAGCTCAAAATACGCTATGTAATGCATATGGCAATAAAAGCAGCTACCAAAACATTCGAACAAGAAATGGATGTAGAACAAAACTATGTCATTGGGAGAATTAATGATCAAGATTACCTTGCAAAACAGAATGAAATCGAAGCAAAACAACATAAGATATTTCAACACTTCTATAAATTATCAGAACTGTTGTTCTCTGTTTGTAAGGACCATATTTTCAAAAATACACACAATAATTTCCTCTTGTTCAATAATGAACTAAGTGAGAATATTAATCGTTTAAGAAGAATGGAGACAGACAAAAGCGAGTTAAAGGGGATAATCTATGACATCAATGAAAGAGTGCTTCGTCATCGTCCTATTTTAAAGAAAGCAGCTCAAGACACTTTGAAATGGAAAGTAGATATTCAACAAGAAAAGGAGAAATTTATTTTATATCAAGAAACCCATAAGAAAGAACTCTCTAATGAACAAAAAGAAGATCTAGATAGAAAAATAAAACAGCTTGAAATCTATGAAGAACTATTAGATGATGACATTAACGATTATGCAAAAGATATGGATGCTATGGATGTTTTATATGGAGAACATCTTCGCTATCAAGAGATCGTATCACCATATTTCAAAGATTTGACTTTCGAAATGGAAGACAGAATTCAGAGATATAGTGAAATTATTAGTTCTCAACATCTCAAATCTCAGATAACTGTTTCTACAAGTTCAACAAGTAGAGATATGGATTATCAACTTATGAATGAATTAAAGTCATTGTGGAGATATACAGGAAAACCAGTTCTTGATGAACAAGATGATTTAGTAGGATTCATGATTGGACCAGGGCAACTGAATGAGAACTTTGGAATCATAGTTATGCAACAACAGGAGATTTCATTGTCAATGGTCAGAAGAATCTACGACTATATTGTTGCTCCCTCAGAAAAAGATGATGAAAAGTTAAGTGAGTATGATAAAAAGGAATATCTTTTGAATGAAATTCCAAAGAATATACCACAGGTTCCATTTACTTATCTTGTTCCACAGGTAATTATCGAATATTGTAATAGGATTGAAAAACCTCTAACTGATGAGCTCCAAGAAGTCATGATGCAATCTAAGAACCAGCTCTTTATACCAATTGAATTTGTCAATAAAACAACAAGGGAATTGAAGGTTAAGAATGATACAATTGTTCAGAATGGGGATCTTTTACCATACTTCAATCCTGCGGAGAGTAATATTGTCAGTGACCATATCAAGAATAATGAATTAGTAGAAGTAAAGGATGTTTTTAACAACACAATAGGAGAAGCTCATTCTGTGATTTATCATCCAGGTAAAGGTTATTTCCTTGTTGCAGAGAAAAAGCTTCTACTTGATGATTTATTCGATCAGATTCATGATTTCTTGTATGGAGAAACAACTCCTCATCACACAAGTATTCAAGTACTCCCTTCAAAAGAGAAGAAACGTCAAGTAATAGAAAATCTTGTAGAAGAGTATGAGATTGACGAAAGTGAGGTCATTAAATTAGATTTTCTCAAAAAGGTTCTAATTGAAAAGTATACAGGTATTCTCCCTGAGAAAGTTGAGAATTCAAGATTCACTTTGTATTCCCTTGGAAACGTTAGGGTTTTGGGTGATTCAATTCAAGTCAACTATGGATCTCCAATTTTTGGATTACCAGAAGTTTTTGACTTGGAAGGAAAAGTTGTTGAAAATGTTAAGGGAACTGAAATTGGAGTAGTTTACAACTTACAGCTACTTGAGAAACCTATGTTGTATGTTTGGACATCTATCGATTTAATGCTCATTGCTTCATTTATTCAGAAAAATCCTACGAAATTATTCACAGATGATAAAAACTTCGTGGATAATTTAGCAATATCTATTGGAAAACAACTAAGTATTGCACCTCAGATTGCACTTCGTCCCGATATAGTTATGACTTTCATGAATCTAGCAGGAAAGATAACAAACATTGGGCAGATGGAAGAAACCATGAAGAAGTTTAATCCAAAATCATTCGAATTGACAAGAGTTATTTCAGTGGATAAAAGAAAGATTTTAGCAGACATAAGTGACGAGGAAATTATGGATGAAATTTATACTGATATTGAAGTCGGTGAAACAGAAGATGATGAGAGATATGTTACATCTCCGGATTACTTCCTTAAAGAACAGTGATATCAAAATAATTTTATTCTTCTGAGATAATTTCTTTTAGAAAAATGTCGAACACATTCCTTGGATTCTTTAATCTTAAATCACTTGATAATCTAGAAGAGAAGAATAATCTACTTCTTTATGGAGTTCCATTTGAACGAATCAAAGCCAATAAAAGAGGATCTCGAAAAGCACCCGATGCTTTAAGAAAACAATCTCTTGAATTTAGTGCTGTTTCAACCACTTTCAATATTTACAAAAACAAGACCCACTACTTTGATTTTGGCAATATTCATCCTATTAAAGAGAAGGAAAAAATTAAACAAGTATGGCAAAAAGCTGATGAACTAGATTCCAGAATTATGGTTTTAGGGGGAGATCATAGTATAACTTATGATACACTTTCTTCAGCCCCTTGGGATGAAAAGACTGCTTTGATCTGGTTTGATGCTCATTCTGATCTTTCTGATGAATACCCTCCAGGGATTTTCCAATCGCATGGAACTGTTTTTGCTAATCTGAAAGCAGATCTGAAATTATCCAAGGAGCAGATGGTATTTGTAGGTGGTCATGGTTATACTCAAACTGTAGCTGAGTTTGACAAAATTCAAAGTGATTCTGAAGTCATTCACATTCCTACCCAGAAGGTTTTCTCAAATAAGAATGAAACATTAAAGATCATTACTGATTTTGTTTCTAAATATGACAGAATCTATTTAAGTATTGATGGAGATGCATTCGATCAAACTTATGTTCCAACGCTAGCAACCATGGAGCCTTTTGGATTAACACCTCAATTGGTAATAGAAATGTTAGAAATCATTTTACCGAAGACTAAATATGTGGATATTGTGGAGTTCAGGCATACGCTTTTTAACAAAACAGCACTGAATTTTGGTGTTGGTCTAATTTTTAAAATTCTTGAATTATGGAAATAGAGTAACAGTTAGAGAAGAAACTTTATTTCTAAGGTCTCCTTTCATAATTTATGTCTCCTAAGAAAGTAATTTTAACAGATAAAGCACCAGCTCCTGTTGGTCCTTATTCTCAAGCAATTCAAGCAGGTAATTTTCTATTTGTAGCAGGACAAATTCCTTATGATCCTTCCATAGGTGAAATTGTTTATGGTGATGTTCAAAAAGCAACAAAAGTAGTTATGGAGAATATCAAAACTATTGTAGAAGAAGCAGGATATTCAATGGATGATGTTGTAAGGTGTAGAGTTTATCTAAAAGACATGGATGATTTTGGTAAAATGAATGAAATATATGGCCAGTATTTTACTGACAAACCTCCAGCAAGAGCTGCAATTGAAGTAGCTAGACTTCCTAAAGATGTAGAGGTTGAAATCTCAGCTGTTGCTTGGAAAGACTGATAATTTCATTCAACATTTTTTTTCAAATCATCAAACATAAGCCTTACATTTCTTGTTTTAATGGCTGATATAGAATCTGTAATTATATCATTCAATTCTTTGTCATTCTTTTGTTTAATTTCCTCAAGAAAAGTTATTGTTTCTTTTTCTCCTACTTGTCCTAACAACCATATGGCTTTCTCTTGCGAATAAGAAGGAAGTTCCTTTGTTAGAAGATTCCTTATATCTTTCTCGATTGTTTCTCCATATTCTATTAGAAATTCTGCTGCTTCAGAACGAATATCCTCAGAAGAAGATATCAATTGGTTTATGATTATATTCTTCACATATTCATTTGGTTTTCTTGATTTTAGAGATTTAATAGCTTCAACTTTTTTCTCATTTTTAGAGTTAGATAATAGGATTGTTGATAATTCCTCAATAATCTTTGCTGAATGATAGTGTTTTAATTCCCTAATTGCAAAAATATCAAAATCTTCTCGAGAATCATTTACTTGTTTCAGAAGAACTTCTATTAATTCATCCTCTGAATAATCAATATCATCGGTATCCTCCTCGGAAGATTTCATAAGTTAACTAAAGCAACCTTCTATAAAAAACTATCAAAAAGATAAAAGTAAAAGAAAAGAGAATTACCTTCTCATTTTCTTGTATAATAGTGCAATTGCTACTAATCCAAAAATGGATAAAACTCCAAATGGAAATGGTATTGGACTTCCTGAAGGATCTTCAGGTTTTATTAGTTCAACAAAGAACGCTTTTTCGTAGATGTTTCCTGCATTATCATAAACTCTGAAAGTTATTTCATGAACACCATATTCAAGAAATTGTATTGTGATTTCTTCTTCATCGAAAACTGCTGCACTATTACCTTCATCTGTTAAAACAACCATTTTTTCGACACCGCTTCCACCTGTATCACTTGATTCGATGACAAAGGTCAATTCTCTTACACCAGTTTCTATTGATGTTACGTTTAATACATCAGGATCTAGTAGTGAATCATCTGAACCCTTTATAAAAATCGTACCTGTAGGATCATCTTGTTCAATCAAAACAAGTGTATTCGCATTCACAGTTGCATCAGAAGCATTAATTGTAAGTGAGATATTATATTCGCCAAGACTTGAGTATAAATGATATACAGTGAATTGAGACATATTGATTATTGTTTCAATGCTGGATAAATCATCCCAGTCAATATCTACTGAAGTGATATTTGCATTAGTTGCTGAGGCTGACCAAGATAAGCTAACATTATATGAATTTGTATATCTAGAAGTTGTTACATCAACTTCTGGTGTACCATCAACTAATGTTATCATGTGAGCTTTATTTTCGTATAAATAACGATATTCTTGTGTCATATTATCGAAGTGTTGTATAAAGGCTCTAACTTCAATTTGAGTATCAGCACCATATGAATGAGAGAAAGATGCAGTAAGATTGGCATAGTCTCCTACTCTATCCTGAATTACTGTCACATTTTGGAATTCACCAGAATGATCTGGTAAAACTTCCCTATACATTAACCCATAGCTAGTTAGATTGTAATAATGAGCTGTTATATTCATATCTATTAAATCAAATTGTGTATATGTTTCCTGTTTGAACTCTGATTCAATCCAGACACCAGTAGTTATTAGATTTGGAATACCATCTGGCACGCCCATAACATCCTCGTATTCACCATATCTTCCATAAACAACTAAGAATTCTGATTCCATGACAAAGGAATAATTATAATATGCATAAACTCCACCACCAGTTTCCACAGTTGTTTCATTATCATATGTTAATAGTTTTCCTTCATCCCAACTTAGACTTTCATTTTCATATGTTCCATCATCTCCAAAGATGTATGGTGCAGAAGTGTTGGTACCACCAGAATATCCGTACCAAATAGTAACATTCTGATCTTCTTCTGCTTCTACTATAGCTCCCTGATACTGATTATTATCCCTTGATCTTAGTACGGTTGTGTTTTCGTCTCCGTAATTAAAGAAAGGTCTTAATTGCATCAGTGTAGGATTGGAAATAGTTGGTTCTTCTATTGCAATAGAATTTAGTGAAAATATACTCATACCACAAATTATTGTAAGTATCATCAAAGATAAGATGAATTGTTTCTTCATAATTGAAATCTCCGTATCTTGGGTTTTTCTGTTCAGACTTCTGAAAGCATTTGTATTTTTAAACTTTTTCGAACTTGATTTCACTGAAAATCTAGTCAAGAATGAGTTCTACAAGAATATATCTGTTTCTTCAGTTAACACAAAAGGAGATACAACACTATAAGGAGTATTTGAAGGTCTGACTACTCTTCTATCCTTTGAAAATACTGGCTCTTTGCTAACCACACCAAACATGTTACCAATAATATCATAGGTAGGTAGAGAACCTGTAATGAAACCATTTTCGATTTTATAGGCATCATTTGCAGAAATCTTGAATGTGCCAGAATAGGGGTCAGCAGTCATATATCCTTGTGATGAATTTACAAATACACCTACTTTTATGTCTTCAACTATTTTCTCAAAAGATTCTGTTCCTTCTCCAATCAATAGGTTTGAGGGACAAACCTCTGGATAAGCTTGATAATTTCTTGGAAAAAATTCAAACATTTTAACTCTAAATGAATTCCCAGTTCTTTCATCCTTTTCTGAGATATTCTGAGAGTTATTCAAGGGTGTATGGAATATTCCATTTCTTACAACCACAGTTTTTGATTGGTTAACTCCTTCATCATCGAATGCTGTTGAATTAGGTAGACCTGGTACTGTTCCATCATCTATTAAATTGAAATCTGGTGAGATATCTGTTCTATCTAGATTTTCAATTGCTCCATGTTTTAACAGAGGAATGAGAGTAAAAGCAAATATCTGTGAAAATGCCATAGGTGAAAAAATCACTGGCACTGAAAAATCATCCAGCTTTTCACCAACAGTTGACCTCTGAATTGTCTCATTTACTAAATCCTCAACAATACTTGAAACAGAGCTTGGAATTTGTCTGCTAGTCAAGTGCTTTTCGGAACTTGAAATCATATCAAATCCACTATAAAGCGCTCGTAAGTCGACATCAAACCATGTGCTTTTTTCAAAAGCGATAGCTTGAGATGAATTTGCAATAATCTTTCTTTCTAAAGATAATAGTATAGAACCATCTAGAATAATGTCTTTGATTTTTCCTTCTTCTTCACTCATTGAATAAGTAATAGAAAATATCTCCTCTTCATTGAGAGATGCTATTCTTTTATCATAAATATTTGATACTGGCTGAGATGAAAGTTTGATTTCTGGAAATTCAAATTTCGGTGATTCAATTGGGAAGGTTGTAATTGAAGATAAATTATTTAGATCTGCTAGAACAGAGTTGACAGGAAAACAGGCAAAGTATAATTGATTATCTTTGAAAAACCTTATTGCACATCCAATCCTATTGATAGATTGGTAAACCTTTGGCGTTCTGTATTCTAAACCTCCCATCATTTGAGACAAAGATTGAATGAAGACTTCTGCTTCAGAATAGCCATACAATTGGTCTAATTTCTGCAAAACCTTTACTGTTAAATCCTTCAATTCTTCGTCAGTGTACATATCAACTCACTCTCATTTCAGATACGGTTATTTTTGGACAGACAGATCCAACAAATACTCTTTGGTTATTCTTTACACAACTTCCAGGTTGCGCTAGAAGTCTATCTCCTACATTCTCAATTTTAGAAAGTGTATCCATCATACTTCCGCTTAATTGAAATTGCAAGATGTATTCATCAAGTTCACCGTTTTTAATCGTTCTACCATATTGAGCATCTAAATTATACTCCCCAGTTTGAGGTTCTGAGGATCCTCCTAAACCATCTCCAATGAAAAGCCCATTTTTGACATCTTCAATCAATTCTTCTGTTGAATTATCCTTAGGTTCAATGAAAAAATTACTCATTCTTATTTGAGGTAGAAATTCGAAACTAAACGCTCGATAATTGGAAGAAGATTCTGTATCCATTGCTGCTGCTGTTATTCTACTTTGAAGGAAATCTGTGAGAATACCTTCATCAACAAGAAGTGTTCCTCTCCCTTTTACACCCTCTGAATCGAACTCCGAATACCCTAGGGTTTCAATATAAGGATCGTCTATTACACTAATGTTAGAAGGCGCAATCTTCAAACCTAGAAGTCCAGCACTAAAAGATCTTCCAGACAGAACATTATCCGCTTCTAAAGAGTGACCAAGAACCTCATGAACTAATGTCCATGCAATATCTTCACTCAGAACTGATTTGTAGTTTCCCTGTTTAATATGAGTAGCTTTTGGAAGATTATTGATTAGTTGAATGAACTCATGAGTTTCTTCAAATTTCTCAAAAGGCAGTACTTCAACCCCTCCCATTCCTCCAAAAGTTTTGTAATATTTAACTTGTAAATCGTTGTGCATCACTCGACCTGTTAAGGTTAATACTGCATAGGGATACTCTTGATATACTTTAGAGCCTTCTGAATTTAGAAAACGTTCAGACCAGTTAAGAAACATAATATCTGTTTCAATCATTGCATCAACTGTCAAAGAATCTTTAATATACGCATCCAAATCTTTGACTTGATCTTGAAACTCAATTAGTTCAAGTTCTTTCCAATTGATTTTAGGTTGTCTTGTAACGGATGCTTCTGCTACTGGAGTTTCTGCTAGGGTTGTATTTCCTTTTTTCCAGTTAGTTAGTAATTTTGAAACCTTAATTGATTTCTCAATTTCCTCTTCTGCTAACAATAAATCTGGTGTAGATGCAAAAGAGATGATTCCTTCTGATAAAATCCGTATTCCGTATCCAGAATTGATGCAGTTGTTCTCATGAATAATCTTCCCATCCATTGCTACAATATTCTTCTGTTCAATCTTACCATATCGAATATCTGTATATGATGTATCATAGTTTTCTGATAGTTCTAGCAATGTTTCTAATGGGTCGATATTCTACACCCCTTTCGTTCAATCCTTTATCTTTAACATATATATAGATAACCAAATAGTAAGGTTTTTCTTTTAGAATATAAAACCTAAATTAATGCAAGTAGCTATATTCTGTGATTTTGATGGCACTATTACTTTAGAAGATACAGGTAAGGTTTTGTTAACTAATCTTACTGAAAAAGACTGGCAATTCTATGATAAATTAGTTATCAATGGAGAAATCGGAACAAGAGAAGCTCTAGTCAATCAGTGGGGAATGATAGAAAAAACTTCAATGGAAGAAATCAACAATCTAGTTGATCAAATCGAGATAGATCCAACCTTTATTGAATTCTATGACTGGATTAGAGAGAAGAATCTAAAATTCTTTATTGTTTCAGACGGTTTTAGAAGTTATATTGATACAATATTCAAAAATCATCAAATTCAAATCCCCCAAGAGGACATAAAGGCAAATGATATGAAACTAATAGATAATAAGATTGCACTTGAGTTTCTTACTTCACAATGCAGCCACGGTTGTGCAAATTGCAAATATTCGCATGTTCAAGAAATAAAGAATAAAGGATTCAAAATTATCTACATTGGTGATGGATTGTCGGATATATTTCCTTCTCAATCACTAGCTGACGTAATTTTTGCAAAAGAAAACGAGGATTTAGCAGAGGTTCTGAAAAATGATTCAAGACTTCACACTTTTAGTAACTTTGCAGGTATAGTTGAAGTAATGGAAGCTATGGAAATAGATTGATGTTAAAAAAATAAATAAAAAAAAGGAAGTATATGATTTTAGAGGAAAAATCATCCTAACCTTTTTTTGGAGTGAAAATACCAAATAGCATTGCTAGTAATGATCCTCCAGCAGCTAACCAAAATCCAATGAAGTCAAATAATTCTGCACTTATCCATTCAGGCTGTATATACATGAACGTTGGAACAAAACCATATAATGACTGGACAACATGTGGCAACCCAAGATTCACCACAAGTGCAACAGCTACAGCACATGCGAGGGACAATATAGTAAATATTATCCATAATGCTTTGGGGATACCAAATATTGAGAAAAGTATAGCTAGTACTGCAAAACCTGCAGCAGCGAACATCACTATCGTCATGATTAAAACTAGTATTTCACCTTCAGTTCCAATAGCAGCAGGATAAATCTTTTGAAGCCAGAAGAAATATCCGCTGAAAAATCCTCCTACAGCAGTAGCTGCATAAGTCAACAGAGCTAGCAAACCTGCTGCACTTGACCAAATTTGAAGTTTCATAGTGAATGTTCATCTATCTGTCGAATATTTAAATTTTCTTGGGCTTAAAAATTGGGAATTCTGGAATTACTTCTGATACTATAAGCCTTGAAATCTTTCACTCATGAAGGGATTTTCATTTTTCTCTGAACCTATGTCTGTGAAGTCTCCATGTCCAGGATAAACCTTAGTATCATCAGGTAACTTGAAAAGATTCTTTATTGATTCTTCTAGTACTTCGAATGAACCTCCAAAGAAATCTGTTCTTCCTACACCTCTATAGAATAGAACATCTCCAGATAATAGATTCTTGTCAAAATAGAAGCAAATACTCCCAGGAGTATGACCAGGAGATAACATAGCAGTAAGCTCTATGTTTCCAACATTGAACTTCTGACCATCTTCAATTGGTATTTCTAACTCACCTATTGATGATGGTTTAAATTCGAAGATTCTAGCAAATCTCCCCATATTTTTCAAAACATCAAGTTCCTTCTTATGAAAGGCTAACTTAGCTTCCGAGAGTTCTTCCTTTATTTCTTCTATTCCCATAACATGATCAAAATGCAGATGAGTACAGAACAGATATTTAACTTGAAGATTCTCTTTTTTGATAATCGACATCAATTTGTTTATTGAACCTCCAACATCAAACAAAGCTGCATCTTTTGTTGTTGGATCATATAATAAATAGCAATTGGTTTTCAGTGGTCCAGCTACTTCCATTTCAAGGACAAAATCTGTCATTAGGAGGAATAGATTTTTGTTTTTTTAAGCTCTTCGTATCAAACAAAAATTGTAACAGGAACTTGCAACTTCTTGATCAGTTATTTTTTTGCTTTCTTCTCAAATAGATACCAGCAACCAACAGAATGGATAGAGGTATAATCGAAACAGGAGCAATTGTTTCTTCAGTGATTATTTCACCATTATTATCTAGAGTATAACTATCTTGAAGAGTCACAGTTTCAAATGCTTCATCAAAAACCATTGTTTCAATTGTAGTATTTTCTTTTGTGACTGTGACATTACAATAGTGGTATTCATCAAAATACACATCACCTTCAATCGCTAAATCTCCTCTATCAGGATCATATAGAGGAGCACCAGCACCTCCAGTTGTAATATAGACAATTCCTTGCCTT
>JAEOTK010000224.1 GCA_016839875.1 Candidatus Heimdallarchaeota archaeon | reverse complement strand
GAATAGGTGGCACTACTCTTAATGAATGAAACATCCCACCTGGTCCTCCATTTTCTCCAAACACTTGAGGACTACCATACTTCCTTGGTATCCTCTTGTCTAACTCCCACCAGTAAAATCGAGGACCAACTTCAATTGAATTAACTATAAAGTTAGCATCTTTCAAAGCTTCCTTACGATCAGTAGTAGCTTCAACAGTGAAGTTAAGATTATCTTCTTCGATCTTAGCTTGACATGCTTCTCGAGCATATTCAAGATTCTCCGCATTGATGTCATGAAGATTAACAGTAGCTCCATCTAGTACTTTAGATGCAAAAATGCTTCCACAAGTTCCCAACCCAAATTGTAAACTACCTGCTCCTATAATAACAATCTTTGTAGATACCATTTTGTTCAACAGTTTTTTACTATAATTAAATCTTCGGCAATATACTTATTAGCGCTCATACTTTATGAAAAGTGATTTTGTAATGAAATTTACGCAAACAGGAACATTCCAGAATGATTATTTAGGAAAGGCTACAACTATAAAACCTCTAGAGCAGATAGATAATATCCTGTTGGGAAAACTTGATTATTTAATTGGATTTATAATAAAAGAAAAATCAGAAATCATTGCTGATTATGTAAAAAATCTAACTGCTAAATATCAAGGATTAGTAGAAAAAAATCGAGTAGAAGTTTCGAGTAATATAATTGACAAAGCATTTTCAAAATATGAAAGTCTAAGTCGATATCCTCGATTAAATAGATCTTCTCTAAATTATTATCTTTACCTTCTTAAGATAAAAGAAGGTAGAAAATGGGAAATAGAAGAAGTAGAAATTTCAACAAAAGCACTCATGAAAGCTTGGACGTTTCCAACTTACTATCTTTTACAAACTTTGGCAGAAACATCAGGAAGAGAAGAAGCAATAAGATTATACAAACGATTTATCACTAATTATTATTTAGATAATCCTTCACCAGATAGAGATAAATTTGTAAGTCTTGAAAATATGCTAGAGAAACGATTATCTGGAGATACAACTTCATCAGTATGGGTTATGGTACATACAATGTTAGAAGAAGGAAAATACGCATTCAAAAACAAGAACTGCCCAACTTGTGTAGATACAATGGTTGAACTTCCTGATGTTGAGCTCAAATACTTTGCATGTTGTTATCCAGACTATGAAAAATTCAGAGCTGTTTATAGTGATTATCTAATCCTAACTATGGAGCACACTCTTATGCAAGGAGATTCTTATTGTTCTAGAGTATTGCATGATACTCGTGTAGATTATGATTTGCGTCATCCACCAAAAGAATTCTGGGATAATTTTGAGCCTGGAAAAGAGGAGGAAACTATGAAATATCTCAAAAAGTAAATTGGTTTAGTTTCCAGATTCTTTCCCATTCAATGATGCGTGAAATATTTAAATACAAGATTGTAAAGAAACAGAATACTAAATTAATAGTGGATAAAAATGGACAGAAATAATTTGCTTTACATAACATTGATGATAATAGGCTTTCTGACTGCAGGAGTACTATTGATTATCTTTGCATCAAGCGTTTGGTGGATAGGAATGGTTCTTGTATTCGTAGCGGTAGTAGTTGCTCTTTGGACATTATCTATCTATCTGATTCCGAGTAGAGATAAATAGGTTGAACGATTGTTGACTATAGCTGCCAGAATACAGTTTTACTAATTCTTGAAATGATAGATTTCTATCCCTTTTATTTCTACATATATATAGTAAAAACAATTTAGTGATAATATGAATTTGGAATTCAGAGAACTGCTTTTAGAAGATTTACCTGATATAAAAAAACTGTCGAAATCCATGGATATGAGGAATGATCCAAAAATTGGTGATATTGCAGAAGAGCTAATTAAAGATCCAAAATGTTTCTTGTATGGAGCTTTTGAAGGGAATACATTAGTTGGAGTAGGTGGACTTCGAGAGAAATTCGAGAACTTTCCCTGGATTGAAGATATCCGTGTGCATGGAAAATATCAGAAAAAGGGAGTAGGAACAGCTCTATTCAAGTATGGTGAAGAACTGGCGAGATGCAGTGGTTCTACAAGAGTTGCTTTCCAGACTGTAACTGAGAATCAAGGTTCCTGTAGAATTGGAGAAAAGCTTGGATATGAAAGGAAACATGAAATGGTTGCGTTTTGGATGAGACCTGGAAAAGTTCCAAATGTTGATGAAGAATTTCTTACCCAATCTGCTGTTAAAACAGAAGCAGCTCTAGAAAAATTAGCTAAAATCCCAGATGGACCCAAAGAAGAAATATGTATTGGTTGGAGTTACTCACCTCTTGAGGTAGGGTATTTTGAAACAGAACCTGATATGGATTTTTATTCATCTGGTGAAACAGTTCTATTAGATTTTAGAGACAGAGATATGGTAACAAAGGAAATTGCTGCAGCAAAAGCTATTATTTATGGTTCCAAAGAAAACGTCAAAGAATTATTACTTGGATTCTTTGGTAGAAATAAAGATTTAGGGGTTGTCCTGTTGTGTCTTTGTCCTGAAAAACTTGTTACTGAGGTTTTGGAATTAGGCTTCAAACACGCTAATGTTTGGACAGGTAATAATAATATTGTTGTTATGTTTGATAAGAAATTAAAATATGCTTAGAGGTTTGAATATGAAAGTTGTTGTTTTAGGCGCAGGATATGTAGGAAATGTTATAGCAAGAGATTTAGCAGAAGATTCCTCAATTGAGGTTTCAATTGTTGATATTAACCAAGAGGTTTTAGATAAACTGACACAAGATTATGATCTTCATGGTATATGTGCCGATTTATCCGATCCAAATATCATCAAAGATATTGTGAAGGATTATGATTTAGTAATTGGAGCTCTTCCTTATTATATTGGTTATAAGGCTCTGGAAGCTGTAATTGAAGCAAGAAAGAATATAGTAGATATTTCATATTTTGAGGAAGATGCATTAAGCTTAGATGACTTAGCAAAGGAGAAAGGAGTTACTGCTGTAGTTGACTGTGGAGTAGCTCCTGGTTCAAGCAATATTATACTTGGTTATATTGATTCAATTTTAGATAAAACCGAAAATTTCCTATGTTATGTTGGGGGATTACCTGTAGAAAGAGACTGGCTTTTTGATTATCGATCACCTTATCCACCCATTGAGGTACTTGAGGAGTATGTCTTATTAGCGAGATATATAGAGAATAGTGAGATAGTTGTTAAACCTGCATTTTCTGAACTCGAGTTCTTAGAATTTCCTGAAGTAGGAACTTTAGTAGGCATCAATACTAACGGTCTTAGAACTCTCCTCACGACAATGGATATCCCTTTCATGAAAGAGAAAACACTTCGATATCCTGATCATATTAAAATGATGCAAACGCTAATAGAAGCAGGATTCCTCAATATAAAAGAAATTGATGTAAAAGGACAAAAAATCAAACCAATTGAGCTAACAGGTAAACTCTTGCTTGATAAATGGATGTTTGAAGAGGGAGATGAAGATCATCCTATTATGAAAATAGTAATTGAAGGAATGAAAGATGGTAAGAAACTACGTTATACTTATGATATGCTTGATAAGTATGATAGAGAGAAGTGTATTTTATCTATAGCAAGGACAACAGGATATACTTGCACAGCTGTTGCTCAAATTCTCCTTGAAGGAAAATTCAAAGAAAAAGGAATCATTCCTCCAGAACTATTAGGAAAAAAATCAGAAGTCTATCACCAAGTTATTGAATACCTGCGGAGTAGAAATGTGATATTCAAGGAGACTATCGAAGAATTGTAATCCCAGCATTTACGTCTAAATTTCATTTTTTTGAGAAAAGTTTTTGTTTCTATATTCATCAACATGCAAAATTCTGAAGAAATAATAAAACTTTACTAATATACTCTTTAATTAATAGCAATATTGGATTTTTTATTTGACGAAAACATTTTAACATCAGGTGTTAAAACAACATATGAAAATGAAAGCTATTGTTTATGAGAAATATGGTCCACCCGAAGTTCTTCAGCTCAAAGAGGTAGACAAACCTATCCCTAAGGATAATGAAGTTTTGATCAAAGTTCATGCTTCAACTGTTCATGCAGGGGACGTGAGAATGAGAAGCTTCACAGTTCCTAAATCAGAATGGCTTTTTGCTAAACTATTCCTAGGAATACGAGGTCCAAGAAGGAAGATACTTGGTATGGAGCTTGCTGGGGAAATCGAAGAAATTGGTAAAGATGTAAAACAGTTTAAGAAAGGTGATCAGATTTTTGCATCTACTTTTTGGTCAAATTTCGGTGGATATGCTGAATATAATTGTATTCCTGAAGATAAGGTACTTGCTTTAAAACCTACTAATATGACGTTT
>JAEOTK010000223.1 GCA_016839875.1 Candidatus Heimdallarchaeota archaeon | reverse complement strand
GAATTCAATTGATCAGAGAGATTCTTAAAAGATTGAATGTTCTGATTCAAGTTTGAGATTATGTTAGTTCGTATTTCTTCAAATTCTGTTGATAACATAGTTCCGAAATCATCAAATCTAGAAGCCGTATTATTCTTTATTTCCTGAACCTTATTGTTGTATTCGTCTACTGCATCGTTGTATTGTGTTTCCAGTTTCTGCGAAAACATATCTCTCTCACTTATCAAATTGTTTCTTTGATTTTGTTCACTGTTTTGAAGGTCAGTATACTTTAGAGCCATACTCTCTTTGATTTGTGAAACGGTAGAGCCAATTGCTGTATTCTTCTGTTGGAGAAGTTCTTCCATCATTTGTGCTTTTATTCCATTTATCTTCTCATTCAAAGCGCTAACAACTTCTTGAACCTGTAGAGATAAATCTTCTATTTTTCTGTTCAAAATCAGTTCTAGTGATGCATTTAACTCTGTCAGATTATTTGATACAGCTTCAGATATTCCATCTATTGTATCTCCTGTTTTTCTAGTTGTTTCTTCTGAAAAACCAATGTATTTATCTGCTTGACTTCTGTTAGAAGCCCTTACGTCCATTTTTGTAACATCAATACTTTGCTGAATTTGTGCAACAATACCATCCAATTCACCAGCAAAACTCTGATTTAGCTCCCCTAGTTTTGGTTTGAAGCTTTGTGCAATTGCATCGACTGTTCCAATTGATGAGTTAGTTTTCTGCTCGATATCACTATTCAAAGATAGAGAAGATTCATTGTTTTTAAGCTTAATATTCTCAATGACTGTGCTGAAAGAAGTTTTAGCTTGATTTAGACTTTCAATACCACCTTTCAATAAATCATCAATAGAAGATTGTATAGCTTGTTGTTGACTGTCTTGCATTGTTCCAATCTTAGATGACAGTTCTGTGGTTTTTTGATTAGCAGATTCTTTCTTTTCTTGAGCTGATGACTGTAAATTCGAAGAAACCTGAGAAAGTCGTTGATCAAGAACTTCTTTCTTTTTAGCAACAGATTGATCAAGTTGAGAAACTAAATTTGTCCTAGTTTCATTAAATCCTTGCTTCTTGTTTTGAATGAAATCTGTAGCTGCGCTTATATTATTCTTAACATTTGAACTAAGTTGATCACTTGTTTCTCCTAAGTAATCCAGTGGAATCCTCACAAAATACTTCTTTAGATATCCCTCTGAAACTCCAACTGCTCCTTTATTGTGTAATCCATCAAGCGCTTGATTTACATTTGAATAATGTAAATTGCTAAATTGTGCAATCTCATATGCTGTTAATTGACCACAACCAAGTAGTAGTTGGTAGACTTGTTTTTCTTCTTGGGTTAGTTCTAATCTTTCTATAAAAGACATTAATTTCACCTATTAAGATTTCAATTGTTTATGTAAAATTGAAATTATTAACTCTTTGTAAAGTTGCTAAATATGTCTGGCATCTTTGATAATCTTTTTTAACAACCAAAAATTAAATTGGAGCTGTGGTTATGGTATGCAGAAGTATGAGATTGTTTCTTGGGATCAAAGTTATCACATGACCTTCTATATGTTCGAAAAAATAACAGAAGATGGGTTCTATCCAGATGTAATCGTAGGCATTGCGAGAGGTGGATGGATTCCTGCAAGGCTTCTTGCAGATTTTTATGGTAACAGAAGAACTGCCAACATAAAGATTGAATTCTATGACAATACGAATAAAGCAACAGACGACCCCATTATAACACAAGAAATCTCCGAAAATGTAAATGATAAAATTGTATTAGTTGTGGATGATGTTGCAGACTCTGGTAAAAGTCTAGTTGCAGCGGTTGAGCATATAAAGCAAATGAAACCTGCTGAATTAAGAACAGCCACATTATATTATAAAAACCACAGCATTATCAAACCAGACTATTTTATCAAAGAAACCCAATCCTGGATTGTTTATCCCTGGGAGTATGGTGAATTTGTTGCCTTCCAGTATAATGAACTTCGAGATAATTTCTCCTTAAAGGAAATTAGCAAAAAAATAAAGGATATTGGGATTCCACCTCATTTAGTAGAAGCATATTTTTCACTGATATTGAAACAAGAAAAGGAACAAGAGGATTAAAACAATGAGTGAAGATAAAAATTCAGACGATACTGAAGATATAGAGTTACCCACTGATGTAATTGACAGGGTCAATGTAGGAGTTGTAGCAGTTTCTTTAAGTCTATATGAAGAAGGCATGAGTATAGATGAAATCACAGAAGTAACAGGTATAAGAGAAACAGATGTACAGAGATGTATGGATTATCTAATTCAAAATCGAATGATAAGAAAGAAAATCAACTCAGATATCTATGTAGTTTCAAATTTCAAAAAGATGTTACAATTTCTATTAGCTTCTGGTATGATTTTTCCACTAGGCGACCAATTTCCAAAATCAAAAGACGAAAAGTAGATTAAAAATTCAATCATTTTTTGTCATTAATAAAACTCTCTAGAGAGGGTTGAGTGCCTTTTTTCTTTGTTTTTTTAGCTTCTTTTTCCTCATCATCAGCTGACTCTTTCTTCGATTGAGTCTTTTTCTTCTCTTTAGATTTTTCTTTTGATGGTGCTTTAGCTTTCCTTGTGCTTTTAATCTTACTAAAATCTAGAGCGGCCACTGGAGCTTCTTTAGCTTTCTTCATCCAAGTTTCTGCCATTTGAACATATGCTTCTTTAGAGTGTGACATAATTTGTTTTGTTAATTTTGCAGATTTATGTGTCAAATAGTTGATATCCTCTTCTTCATATTGGAGCCACACAGCTATTCCTGCTGCCATTTTTGGATTAGTATTGAAAATGATGCGTAAATAGGGAAAAATATCCTTCTCAAAAACCCTGTCAGAACAATGAAGCTTGTAAATGCTTTTCTTAACTAGTTTTTTCATACTAGCTTTTTTTCCTCTCATTCTACCCATCAAAGACCAATAACTTGGAAAACTGAATTTTGTGTATCTAAATGGAGAATCCTTGACTAATCCAACTGATGAAAGAATTGTGAAGAAATATTTCAAGAAGGTCCAATTTTGAGTAATATAACATTTCTGTAGATAGAAATCTGCTTCAGCTATTATTTCATAAACATTGAAGAGCTCAGTAGGTGTTGCAGTTTGCTTTGAAGCATGTTCAGATACATACATCAATAATTCACTATATTTTACATCTACACCATCTAGTGCTCGTTTTGCAGAATCATAATCTTTTGCTGAAAATATTTTCGTTAAGGCTGTATCTAAGCTTTGTTTCTGATTTCTTGGAGTAAAACTGAATTCAATTCCTTCTTTCCCAAATGCTGCACCTTCAAGATCATTAATTGCTGATCGTGCATCACCATTGCAATTTTTAGTAATAGCTAATAGCATATCGTCAGAAACATTAAGATTTTCTTTTATTGCAATTTTATGTAGCAATTCGTTAATTTCTTCGTCTTTCAAACTATTAAATTCAATAACAAGCATATGCCTTTTGGCTGATTTTATTGCTGATGCTGAAGGATCATTTGCAGTACATATAATTGGAATTCGAGTTTGTTGTACAGCTTGAGCCAAAGCTGAACCTCCTCCCCTATCTTCATTTCCAAAAAGTCCATCAGCTTCATCCACTAATATTAGTTTTCTTACTTTTGAACCTTGCATTACTGTTCCTTCTGTTGATGACTTACCAACTAGACGTTCTACTGCTTTCTTATTTCTCTTATCACTCGCATTTACTTCTACAAATTCATATTTGTATTTCTTAATCAAATAATATACTACACTTGTTTTCCCTACGCCTGCGGGTCCAGCTAATAAAGCCACTTTCTTTCTTTGTTGGTTCCATGTTTTGAGCCAATTTTCTAAGCTCTTCACTGCTTCCTTATTACCAACAAAATCAATGAAATATTCGGGTCGGTATTTCTCTACCCATGGCAATGCGTGAGTTACATTTTGAGAAACCATTGTAGTCAAGTAGGAAACTATTTTTTCAATATAAAAAACATATGTATGAATAGAAATTAGAAATTTAATTCTAATTATTACCTAATTAAATTGTTATTCTTTATCGTCTTTTTCTTCTTTCGTTTTGTCTTTTCGAAATAGCATTTTCCCTAGAATCCCTCCTGCTATTCCTCCTACTAAACCGAGAATAGGAACAAACACAAAGGATCCAACTACCAAAGCAAAAAGAAAGGTTACAATGAAGAGCGAGAACCCACTTAGACCAACTATTGAAGCATTAGTTGCAGATGTCATTATTGCAAATAGGAAATCTAAGAACAAGAACGATAAAATCGCAGACCATGCCCCAGATCTTAAACCACCACGTGATGCGAGACCACCTGCAAATGCACCAATCAACCATATAAGCAATATAAGTACATACAAACCAACATGACCGGTTTGGTTATAGATATCATACCCCTCCAATTGTGGGATAGGATTGGGGAGTCTAATTGGGAGGAATATGTTAACTACAAGAAGCATAAGAAGAATAACCCAAAAATGCGCACCACCACCATAATCTACAACTAAATTATCATGCATTTGGATTAGATTTGTAAAATCAATTGTAGGCCATATTAGAATCATTAAGACGACAACAACTACAGTACAAGTAACAAATCCAATGATTGTCTTATACAACCGTTTAAGTAACATTTCTCTCACCTATTATTGGAAAATTTAGTATTTAGAGTTTTGCATTTAAAGAGATGAAATATTTAGAACAAAATCGAAAGACAAGTAAGAGAGGCTTGACATTTCTCAAACTCACTCATCTCCAATGTAACAACCTCGAATCCTGCTTCTTCTACAATCTTCTGAGTATTAGAGAATTTGTTCGACATTATCACAGTATCTTTGATTGCCAAGCAGTTTACAGAGTAATAATCTTCCTTAGGAACAACTAGTCTTTCTAGATTTTCTAAAAGGGGATGATTGTCATACTGTTCTGTGGTAATAATCTTGTTTTTTCCAAGATATTTCATATAGCTTTTTAGATGAACGATATTTGGATTAGGAATAACATCCACTTTAACCTCTAACCAATTTTCAAGCTGTTTAGTTCCTTCTAAATTTGTTCTTTGAGTAACTCCACAAATTAACCGATCAGATAGGTGGATCACATCCCCACCTTCAATAGTAGCAGGAACTTCTGCTTGTTTTATTTCAAAATAATCTTTGAGAGCAATTGCAACCTCTTCTTCTTCTCCTCTACGACTCTCCACACCCATTCGAGTAATGAAAGCTTTATTCCTATGAACTACTGCATTATCTTCAACAAAACAGGAATCGGGATATTTCTCATTAGGGGGGAGTTTTATTAGCTCTAATCCCAATTCATTCAATGCTGTGCAATATTTATTATGTTGTTCTAATGCAGTTTCTAAATCAACAGTATGATGAAGAGGGTGAGATGAAACACATAGTTTGTAAGAAGAACTAGGTTCTCTTACTAAAGCTCTTTTAAACATAATAACAGAGAAATAAGGAGTTAATTTAAATATATCACTAATTACGAAAATATATGGTACTTATAGGACAGACAGTACAAGCCTACGAAGGATTAAGTTGTGATAAATTAATTCAATTTGCTAAAATAATTGGGATAGAATCTTGCGAAATCAATCCTAAAGGAGTTAATTTGGGGAATGTAAATGAAATCATTGAAGCAGTCGGAAAAATGAAGACAACTTTTCACTTACCTGTAGAAGGCATAGAAGGTTATGATTTCGCTTATCCTGAAAATGAAAAGGAAATCAATGAAGTTATTGAAGTTATCAATCAAAATGCTGATGATCTAAATATTATTCTTGCTGTTTTCCATCCAGTCGAAAGTCATGGAAATTTTGAAACTTTAGTAAACAATCTTAAACAACTAAAAGTTCCGCTTGTTGTTGAAAATGTTCAAATGCTATCTGATGAAGAGTTCATTGATTATTACGGCAGGTTCAAAGAAGCACTTGGAGATCAGTTGAAAGGTTGGTTATTTGATGTGGCTCACTCGTACCTTAGGAATGGACCAAATGATTATATGAAGCTACTAGACAAAATGCCATTTGATGAGCTCGAAGAGATTCATCTTTCTGATTGTTCAAAAAATGAAGATTCACACTATGCTTTTGGAGCAGGAGTTTTGCCTACTGAAAAAATACTACAAGAGATTAAAGAAAGAGGTTTCAATAAGATTATTGTTAATGAAACTTATGCATACCCTAGTGTGTGGAGTACAATTGATTCTTATAGAACTGTAGCTAAATATTTCAAAAAAAGCCTGTATTTGAAAGTAGCTTTAAGAAAATTCATAGTAAAACCAATTCTACAAGGAAAGCTAAAGAAAGCAAACATAGTTTGAGATTGTCTATTTATAGAAGAATAGTAACTTAATTTATTTTTCATTCTTTGATAAAGAAATAATCTGTAATGAGAGATTTATCCATTTCATGAATGAATTTATTGAAGCTCTTGCAGATATCGAATCTTTAGCGTTAATTCTCAAAATTAGTGTGTCCCTGTCTTTCCCTAAATCAGCTTGAGCTCGTTCATTAGGATTATATGTTGATTCAAGTACAAGGGCATCATAAAGCATATCACAAGTATTCTCGTCTTCTAGCTTTATATTCACCGTCATTTCAACACACTCTATAGAATTACTTCCCATAACAATCACTTGATCTGTTTTTGACCAGTTTCATCTACGTCTCTAGGAATGATTCTTAGTTTGATTCTTGGTCCTACTTGCAGATTATTTTTATCTAAAAATTCAACATAAATAATTCCTTCTTTTTTTTCGATATAATCTGCATAAGCTGTAACATACTCTTTTCTCTGAATATTTTCAATATTTTCTTTACTAATTCCTAGTATTAATCGGAGTACATTCTCCTCTTCAGAATTATTTAGTGAGGAGATTAAGATAGAATTTGAGGGTTTCTTACTTCTCTTTTTTTCTTGATACTCTCTGGAAAGTGTTAAACCTCTAATTTTTATTGCATAGGGGATCTCTTTTGGACTAGATGACAAATCAAAAATTCTCATGAAATTAGGATTTCCCTTAACTGAATTTACAATAACAGCTGTTGAATACTCTTTATTCTTCATCGAATTGATGCAGAAGGATAGATTTGAGGAACCTCTGACAACTCTTTGTGAATTTGGTACAACTGTTAGTATATCATGTATAAAGGATCTAGTTTTATTAGCTGGTGATCTAGAAGTTGTATATCCTATTTTACTCATCATACTCAAAAAGAATAACCTCATTTAAAATGTAAGGTTAGTTAACTAAAAATAGAAATAAAAGAAGGAAAAAAACCCTAGAAATCTTCTTTTAGACCCTCAGAGATACGAGTTACTCTTCTTGTGATGCTTCTTCCGGCACTAGTATTGGGTTCCCATGCTCCTCCAGCGAGTTTCTCTCCACATTTGGTGCATTCCCAAATCCCAAGACCCTTTCGTTTAAGAGTTCTCATATAGCATACTGGGCACTTGTAGACGCTTTTACTTTTTTCCTCGATTTGTCGTACTCTTTTTCTTATAGTACTTCCATATCGAGCTCCAAATCGACCTGTAGTTCCAACTTTCTTAGTCTTACCCATATATATCACCTTTTTACTTCGAGAGCGCTTTCATCAGCTCTTTCCTTAAATTTTTCGATACTTTCAAAGAATCTTTGCTTAGTTGAATAATTTCTTTAGGTGAGTAAACACCCTTCTTTCCTTTTTGCAAAGAAACAATATGATCTTCCTCGTCAAAACCAAAAGTTATTCGAGTTTCACTAACTCTGTCTTCTTTCTGATTAGCATCAACAATGTGATATTTCCCTATTTTGTAATTTGTTACTGAAATAGGATAGTGGTCAATTTTTAATGGTTCTAGTTCTTCAAGTATTTCTACTTCATCATCTTCATGAAGCTTAACTTTTGGAATCTTTGTTGTTGCTAGGGCAGCGATTGCAGCTAGTGTTGCTGCATCAAATAGATTCCCATCATAATTTAGAACATAGAAATCAATGAACAAAATCCAAACAGATTTACCTGGGATTATACAGAGCTTAGATAAATCAATACTATGAGATTCTCTAATTGCTCTATCTGTTACACGAGCTAATTCGATAGCAGCTTCAGAGGGAGGCCCACTTTCGAAAAATGGTGATGCAATTGGTGAAAGCTCAGCACTTGTGGTAATTACACCAGTATCTGGTGTATCAGGGAATGGAGTACCAAGTGTTGCTTTTACTCCAACAATCAGTTTTGTTTTTCCTACTTCAATTATCGCAGATCCTTCAGCTTTTTTCACAAGATTTGTTTCAATTTTTATATCTCGAAATTGATCTAATCCTCTTCCGTCAATTCTCTTATTTTGTTCTAATAGAGAAACGATGTAATCCTTCTCGATTTCACTTAATATGTATTTTTCACCCATTTTAATCGACCTCTATTTGGAAGGTTCCTCCTCAGGAGGTTCCTCTTTAGGCTCAGCTTTAACCTCAGTCTTAGGCTCTTCCTTGACCTCAGCTTTAGGCTCAGCTTTAACCTCAGTCTTAGGCTCTTCCTTGACCTCAGCTTTAGGCTCAGCTTTAACCTCAGTCTTAGGCTCTTCCTTGACCTCAACTTTGGGCTCAGCTTTAACCTCAGTCTTGGGTTCCTCTTTAACCTCAACCTTAGGTTCTTTTTTGGGTTCAGCTTTTACATCTTCAGCAACTTCAGCTCGAATAGATGTATACTTTTGTTTAAGAGCTTCTTTTTGTATTTCATAAATTTCATTTGCTCCCTTAACACCTAGATTTATAGCATCTTCAAATTGCTTTAATGTAAAAACCCCATCAAGTTGGACTAGTGAAACTTCATCTAGTATTGGGGAATAACCTATAGGTAGATCTCCTGATCCTTTTTGATCTTCTATATCATAAAGATCCAAAACCACCTTATCATTTATTAGTCCTGTTGCGACAGAAGAAACCAGTCCTCTCATTGGAACTCCAGCATCAGCTAAAGCAACTGATGCAGCAGTTAAACTTGCACATCGAGTTCCACCATCAGCTTGTAGTACTTGCAAATAAACATCAATTGTTGTTCTTGGATATTTTTCTATAAGAACTACTGAAGTTAGAGCAGAACTAATAATCATTGAAATTTCTTTTTCTCTTCTTGATGGTGCTGGACTTTTTCTATCATTTACTGAAAAAGTTGACATCCTGTAAAAACATTGAATTAATGCTCGATTTGGGAGAGCTCTATGTTTTGGATGTAGTTCGCGAGGACCATATACTGCTGCGATGATTATATTTTTACCCATCCTTATTTCAGCAGAACCATCAGCGTTTTCTATAACACCTAATTTTATTTCTATGGGACGTAATTCATCAAGACTGCGTCCATCTAATCTTTTTCCTTTCTCATCTATAAGTTGGAAAGTTCCATCTCCGGCCATAATAATTCACCTTATTTTTTATTGATTATTCGATAACATATCACGAATTCTATCTGTTAACCCCTGTGTATGAGCTTCTAATTCGATCTTTCTTATTGATTCGATAGCTTTCAATTCGTCTTCTTTCTTCTTTCCTTGGACCCAGATTCTTCCATTTTGTCCAGTAATAATCTGAGTTTTTGTAAGTCGTTTAACCATATTAATCATGGTTCCTTTCTTACCTATCACACGGGGTATATGTGCAGCTTCTATTTCGATCAATCTTCCCCCTCTTAACTTTCCCAATCCTCTTTCATTTGTAAGTATTGAAGGATCTCTTGTTCGATCAAAACTAGCGATTTTTGTAAGTATGATATCGCCTACATCGAAGATTCTTCTAGTATCATCCTTTACTGGATCAAACCTCTTTTCTGTTGCATTATTTGCAATTAGTATTGCAGAATACGGAGCACCTATATTTACTATCCAGTTTGTTAACCCTACCTCTATTACTTTACCTATTACTAAATCACCAGGTCGAGGGATATATTTACCCTTTAGGGCTTTTACTTGAATGAAATCTCCTTTATCTTGGAAAAGACCTACTAATGTAGAATAATATCCATTTCCTCGTTTTACTACTCCCTCACCACATCTATATTCCCCTTCAGCAATTAAATCGCCTGGGATAACTATCTCATGATTTTCAACCATAACTTTAGACATGTTATTCACTACTTTGTTTTAATTAATTATTCAGTTAATCTCTCTAATACCTTAACTTGTGCTTTTCCTTTAGTACGAGAAGTTATTTGTTCCAAGAAATCTGCTTGAGTTCCTGATGGTATTTGGATTAATACGGCTAAACTACCATCCTCTATCCATTCTTCTTGAATCAAGTTGCCAGCAGAAATAACATAACCATATAGAGATCCCGTATAGCTTGGGGGGATTTTGATTGCTAGTTTAATAGATTCAAGCCTTATAGGCATAATCGGTTTTAGTAAATCAATAATCTCTAAAGCTTGGTTTTTTGCTTCATCCTTATATGAAATATTAACACCTAGATCAATAATAGCATTATCAATTCTATCTTTAGGAATTGGAGTGTTTTCTCTAGGATTTATACAATGAACATGAATAAATTCTACAATTTCTGCTCTCTTTTCTTTTAAAATCTCATTCCGTTGATCAGCAGTTAACTGAAGTTGTCCCTCTTTTAATAACCTAACAGCCATTTCTCTATCGGATGCTTCCCCAAATACAACTTCAATATCATCTTGTGTTGCTTTTACTCCTCTAGATATGTTTTCATAAATAACATAGACCTCAAAAATATCGTCTATCTCTACCTCTTCCCCTTGTAAGAAAAACCAAGCGGGTTCAGGATTGACAAGCATTTCAAAACGCCTCCCATGCTTCTCGTAGCGAACTATAGATTTTCCTTTTAGATCAATTCGTCGATCTATAGTCACGCCTCTGAAATCTTTACTCATCTTATTCACACTCTATTAGTGGAGTAACATCAACTAACTTTGAAAGAAATGTAAAAGCCAGATTTATAAGACTTTTTAAGGTTGAGAACAAAGAAAAACAATAACTAATCTCCTAATATAAACTAAAAGCTGTTTGCAGGTTATTGTAAATGAAGAATGTTCTGATCACAGGTTCCCCGAGAGTAGGAAAAACCACGTTGATAACAAGTGTTATCAAAGAAATGAAAAAGGACGTAATAGGTTTTTTAACAGAGGAAATTAAAGAAAATAACCGAAGAACAGGATTTGAAATAAAAACATATTCAGGTCACAAACTACTATTAGCATCCAAAAAAAATACAACTAGCAGATATAGAGTAGCTGGTTATGGAGTATATTTAGAAAATATAGATACAACTATTGAGAACCTGTCACAAGAATTGTTTGAAACAGATTATGATTTAATAATCATTGATGAAATAGGAAAGATGGAACTTTTTTCATCTAAATTTAGAAGTTTTGTTATGGATTGCTTAGAAACAAAAAAGGTTCTAGGAACTATAATGTTGAGGGACAATGATTTTACAAGACAGATAAAGAATAGAGATGATACAATTCTTCTTGAAATAACAGTTTCCAATCGAGAAGAAATAAAGAACAAAATAATGGAGATGTTAAAGTAGATGCCAGAAGGTCCAGAGGTTGAGCATGTTAGATTATCTCTTCTTCCTATAATCTCGAAAAAAGTTAATGAAATTAAACTCACTGAATTATCGCAGAAGTATCAGAAGTATAAAAACAAGCAAAGAGAATTCGATATATTTCGAAATAGGAAAGTTGAGAAAATCGAAAGAGTAGGTAAATTTCTGATTTGGGTGTTTGATTGTAAAACAGCTATACTGAATCATCTTGGTATGTCTGGTAAATGGTTGTTTATCAAAGATGAAAATATCAGCAGTATCAGGCATGCAAAAGTCATGCTAAACATTGAGGAATTATCAGAAAAACTGATTTTTGATGATGTTAGGAATTTTGGGCAATTCAGAATTTTTGAATCATATGATGCAATAATGAATTACAAACCAATCAAGTCAAATGGACTAGATGGATTAGTTATACCCTTTCCACAGAAAGAATTTCTCCTTAGCCTTGATAAACCAAATTATGCAAATAGAGAGATTGGGTCAATACTTCTTGATCAGAAATTAGTTTCTGGAATAGGGAATATTTACAAATCAGAAGCATTGTATGCTGCAAGAATAAATCCAACGAGAATAGTGAAAGATATCTCAGTTAAAGAAAGAAAAAAGCTGGGTATCGAGATTTCAAACACACTTCAATTAGCTCTAGCTCACCAAGGAAGTACTTTCAGTATTCAACCTTTTCAGAGTCCTGATGGAAGGGAAGGTTCTGCTCAAAATTGGCACAAAGTATATGGTAAATATGCTAAACCATGCCAAGAGTGTGCAACAGAAATAAGCAGAATCAAACAAAATGGAAGAAGTACTTTCTTCTGCTCAAATTGCCAGAAATAAACAAATTCAACTATCAATGCTTTGCACAAAAGATAAAAAATGCTAGTTGTCCTTTCAGTTATGAACCTACAAGAGTTAGTTAATGCAATTACTAGCGAACTTTCCGGAGAAAGAGCAAAGAAGACAACTGGACAACTTTCTCAATATCATCGTATTCAAGCGAGTAAAGAATTTTTAACGGCAGTTGAATTTATTCAAAAAAAACTAGAGAAGTTAGGAGATAAGAAAAGCAAAATTCACGAGTATACTGCTGATGGCACAAAGAAGTACTATGATTGGAGTACACCCATATCATGGGACATAGAAGATGGAGAATTAGCACTTATTGAACCTATACACAAGAAATTATGCCAATATTCAGAAGTACCAGAGAGCATATGCACTCATTCCAAATCTGTTGATTTGACTGCAGAGATAATTCATATTGGTGGAGGAACCCCTGAAGAATGGAAAGATAAAGAAATCAAAGGAAAAATTGTCCTTACTTCTGGAAGTCCTAGATCTATGATAGATGAATTAGATGAGCATGGAGCAATAGGAGTAATAGCTTATCCATCAGAACAACATGCTCAAGGTTATCTTCACATGATTCGATATGTAGGTTTATGGCCAAATGCTGAAAATCTTGATAAATCCACTTTTGGTTTTTCTATTTCTAGAAAACAAGCTCTGGAAATAATAAAACTCTTGAAAAAAGACTCAAAAGTTTTAGTGCAAGCAAAAATTAAGGCAAATTTGTACGAAGGAAAAATGCATGTTCTTTCTACCAAGATAGAAGGAAGTGAAAGTCCAAATGACGAGATAATACTTGTTACTCACATCTGTCATCCTGCTCCTTCTGCAAATGATAATGCTTCAGGTAGTGCTTTACTTCTTGAAGTATATAGAACAATTATATCACTAATTAAAGAAGGAAAAATCGAGAAACCTCAGAGAACTATTAGATTCTTATGGGTTCCTGAGTTTCATGGAACAATTTCTTGGATAGAGGAACAAACACAACAAGCATCATTTAAACCAGTTTTTTGTATTAACTTGGATATGGTGGGTGAACATCCTGCTCTAGTTGGGTATCCTTTTACTTTCAATAAAGCAAGTGTTTCAACTCCATCTTATCTAAATGATCTAATCTCCGAAGTAATTGAACTAGTAAAAGACAATCCTAGCACAATAGAACAAGGAGGATGGCAATTCCCTTGGAACTATAGAATCAAACCTTTTGCTGGTGGTTCTGATCATTTACTTTTCAATGAAGAACCAACTAGAATTCCTTCAGTCATGTTTGGTCACCCAGATACTTTCCATCATACAAATCTAGATACAATTGAGAAGGTAGATCCTACAACACTGAAGAGGGTAGGTACTACAACAGTAACTACTGTAATAGCAAGTGCGAACAGAACTGGATTTTCAAATGATATCATGAAAGCATTTTCAAATAGATATCAGGCGAGAAAAGGCAATCTAACTAATTTAATATCTAATGAATTATCAATAGCTGATAAAATTGAAGAAAAGGAGAGAAAGAATGAGCACAAAAAACTGATACACCGTGTTCTGAAAGAATTCATAGCAAATGAAAATTTAGTTTTAGAAACAATAACTAATTCTTTCTCTGATATCCATACTCTCTTACCAGAGATAATTTCTAAGGATTTGAAATCATTGGTCCTTTTGTATTCAGATTCTATACCTGAATTCTCTAAAATGGAACAAAGAAATGAGGTGGAAAAACCATATCATAAAATCCCAATTAGAAAATGGGATGGTCCTCTTAGTTTTCAATATTTATTCACCGTGGAAAGAGCAAAGAAGGAAAATGAAGAAGTTGCAAAAATGAAGGAAGACAAACTTCAAAGAGTAGATGATTTTCTAAAAGAAGTAAGAGCTAACTATGGTGGTTTCTTACTTGAATTCTTTAGCCTTATAGATGGTAAGAAAACTATTGAGGAGATTATATCACTTCTAAGTTTTATTCAATGGAAAATCCCGAATGTTGATGCAGTTTTTGATTACTTTGAAATGATCGAACACTTAGGCTTGATAGAAATGAAGGACTAGTAAGACAAATCCTTCTTTTTCATTTTCCAAATTTGATTCTTTTCGCATGCAAAATTTACTTTAGGTAATATACAGTTCCATCATGTTCCTAGCCTTTAGCAATGGTTTTATATGCATAAAAGTTTAAGTTGATTGTGGAATTAAGATGTCAAAAAAAGATGAATTAAAGTCTCTTGTAAATTCTGTAAACATGGTAAAAAACATGGTTGAAAGCATTGTTGCAGCCGTTCAAGACAGATTCAAAGATTATGATAATGTTGTGGTTACACTCAAAGAACGAATTGAGACACTAGAGAATCTATCAGCTGGAATTGGACAGGGTACAACTCCACAAGCCGTGCCAGCAGACCTTTCTTCGAAATTTGATATGTTTGAAAAACGATTGGATAGTCTAAATGAACGATTGCTCCTCATTGAAGCATCAAAAAGTGTTCATGGAGAACCTACTGTGGAAGCAACAGATGTGCAAGCAATTAAAGAAACAGCAGAAAGAGAGATTAAAGTTGAAACTGAGCTTCTTCCAGAAGCGCCTTCTACACCCGCTCCTGCTCCAAGTGTTGTTGATCTAGAGCCTGTAGCAAAAGCTGAAGTTCCTACTATTCCATCAAGCGTAGAAGCACCATCGACACCTCCCCCCTCACCAGCAGCTATACCTCCACCTCAAGAAGAGATTATAGAAGAACCACCTGCTCAAACCGAAGTAGCTGAATCTCCAGCAGTAGAACCAACACCTTCAGTTCAAATATCAGAAAGTGTGGAAAGAGATGTAAGTCCTATCTCAAAAGAAGTGTCTGGTACCATTCCAATGCCACCTAAGCAGGATGAAGATGCAGCTGTAGTTGAACCAGTACAACCTCAAGTTCCAAAAACAGAAGAAATTGATCCAACAGCTCCAGAAGAGGGTAAATCTGCTGAATTATTCGGTGAAGCGGTAAGCGGAGACAAAGCAGAATTGCTAAAAGCTCTTAAGAAATTAGAGGATTTGTAAATTTAGATATTAACAGTAAATTTCATATATAGTTTACAAACAATTGCTTAATGGCTACTGCGATTGCCCCTATTGTAATTTATGTGTTATCATTATTAGTTCCCTTAATTTTAACTTTTGTCGGGATTCCTTTTCACATAAAATACATGCTAAAGAGAGGTGTGTTTGGAGTAGATATTCACAAGAAAGAGCAACCAAAAGTAGCTGAAATGGGAGGAATTATTGTTCTGCTTTCCATTATTCTTACTTCATTATTATTAATCATTATAATCAGAGATTCAGATATTCGTTTGA
The DNA here is from genome assembly GCA_016839875.1 of Candidatus Heimdallarchaeota archaeon. The sequence continues at coordinate 81,768 of JAEOTK010000223.1, read as the reverse complement.
CAATAGGTATTTTTTGTGTTACAATACTAATTGCTGGAATAATAGGTCTTGTAGATGATTTTTTTAATTTGAGTGCAGTACTAAAACCTCTTCTTCTGTTGCTTGCATCAATTCCAATAATCGTATCAGGCAGGTACATACCTGAACCCTATCTTCCTTTTGTTGGACAAACAAGATTAACAATTATCTATTTGATATTGTTACCGTTCATAATTGCTGTTCCATCTAATTCCGTCAATATGTTAGATGTTTTCAACGGTTCGATGGCAACAGCTACAATATTGGTTCTCTTTGCAGTATTCTTTGCAAATATGATAATCTTCCGAAATGGATATTCAGAACTAGATCTTACCTATGTTTTCATTTTCATTATGATTGGAACACTAATAGCTTTCTGGTTTTTCAATCGATATCCCGCTAAGGTTTTCGCTGGAGATACCGGAAGTTTAACTGTAGGAGCAGCATTAGGAGCAATTGCCGTTATGGGACAGCTAGAAGTTGTCATGATTATTGCAATGATACCATTTATCATGAATTCATTTGGAATTATCAGCAGTGTTAGAGGTCTGCTGGAAAGAAGGGAGATGGCACGACCTACAAGGATGACGGAGGATTGGAAATTAGAATCAACCGAGGATCCCAAGGCTCCTATTACACTCGTAGGGCTCATAATAAAAAAAGGAGCTTTACATGAAAAAGATGTAGTGAAAAGCATCAATATACTGACATTCATCAGCGGAGTGTTTGCGATTATTACTGCAGTACTAATTAGGATAGTGATTTAATGAGATACATAAGATTAACACCACAACTAGCAAAGATAATAGGATTAGAGACATTTGTTTTTGCAACTTTCATTGGAATTTGTGCATTAATTAACGCAGTAATTGTTGGGATACCTCCTGAACCAAATCCGATTGGTATTGCCTTTCTAAAAGTTGGAATAAGCCTTTTGTTGGTTGGTGCTTGGTTATTTCTGTGGTTTTATTTAACAAAGAGAATAATGAAAACTAAAGATGTTTCAGAAGAAAAGAAGAAATAGAGAGAAGAAATTATCAAGAGTGAGTTTCTAATAAATACAGTCTTTTCTTTAGAGAATAAAATTTCTTTGCAAATTCAAGGCTAGAAATATCATAATCCTCAAATTGTTGCTCCACAGCAAAAATCTGATTTTCGACATTCAGAATTTCATCCTCAAGATGTTTTAATTTTTCCTTTTGTAGCGCCCTCGAAGACATAGCTGTAGACTTCATGTCTTTGACTTCGTTCAATTCAACTTTTTTCTGTCGGAGGATAACTGCAAGTTGTTCCTTTTGAGAAACGAGTGGATGTAGTTGTGTTTTGGCGTCTACTGTCTTTGGAGCTTTTTCTGTTTTACGAGCAGGAACCTTCGAAAATAATCTTATTACTTCAACAATGACTTGAAAGAGATGATAAGAAGGTCTCCATCTAGCAAGCATTCGCATTTCAAGAATATTATCACTTGTTAGATTAGGGTGAGTAACAGGTGTAACTATTTGAACAACTGGTGGCATAGAAGGAAATGTTTCGGGTAATTTTATTTCTACCTGGATCAACATTTCTCCCTCATCTGAAACAGCGGGAACGAACCCTATCCATGTTGTTAAATCTCCATCTTTTGGTTCAAAAGCATATGCTCTTTCCATTACAAGACTATATTCTCTAGCTAAGACACTATCTGGTATTGGCATTGAATTCTTACTCCTTTACGTGTTAATATTTCACAATGCTGTATTTATAGATTCGCTTTTAAATTAACTAAAGTGTTCGTTCATCTCTAAATTTTTAAAGAGACAAATTTCTACTATCTTATGACACGTGTTGCTGTAATCAATCAAGAGAAATGCAGACCGGATAAATGTGGTCATCTTTGTCAAAAAGTATGTCCTTCCGTAAGGGCAGGAAGAGATACAATTACATTTGATCCACCAAGCAATAAAGCAGTTATTCATGAACTTTTATGCTCGGGAGTAGCAATCTGTGTCAAAAAATGTCCTTTCCAATGTATCACAGTGGTAAATCTGCCTGAAGAGTTAGATAAAGAAGTAACTCACAGATATAGTATAAATGGTTTTAAGCTTCATAGACTACCGATGCCAAAACTAGGTCAAGTAACAGGTTTAGTTGGACAAAATGGATCGGGTAAATCAACAACTCTGAACATATTACAAGGAAATTTTCAACCAAATCTAGGAAGGTATGAGGATCCACCTGATTGGGATGAAATAATAGAGAACTATAGAGGGACAGAAGTTCAATCTTATTTCAAAAAACTAGCAAATGATGAACTCAAAACAGTATTAAAACCTCAGAATGTTGATCGATTACCTCGTGTCACCAAAGGTAAAGTCTCTGACCTTATTGAGAAAGTTGATGAGAGAGGATTAAAGAATGAAATCAAAGAGATTTTTTCTCTAAACACAGTTTGGGACAGAGACATTTCAAAATTAAGTGGAGGGGAGTTACAACGGCTTGCAATTGCAGCTTCTATTGTTCGAGAAGCAGATGTTTACCTTTTTGATGAACCTACATCTTACTTAGATGTACATGAAAGAGTAAAGATTTCTCAATACATCAATGATATGAAATCTCCAAACCACACATTAATTGTTGTAGAACACGATTTAGCTATGCTTGATTACCTAAGTGACCATGTGCATATCTATTATGGTGATGCAGGAGTATATGGTATTGTCAGCCATCCTTATTCAGTTAGAGAAGGAATAAACATTTTCCTAGATGGTTACATTCCATCAGAAAACATGCGTTTCAGACCAGAGCCTATTATTTTCAAAAAAGCAACTATGGAAGATAGATTTGTATCACACAGGTTAGCATTACGATTTGGTGACATGACAAAGAAATTTGAGAGTTTTGAATTAACCTCAAAAGGAGGGGAGCTCTACAAAGGTGAAGTTGTTGGTATTATCGGACCAAATGGAATTGGAAAAACTACATTTGTAAAAATGCTCGCTGGGATATTAGAACCAACTACAATTTCCGAACCTCTAGAACTTCTAGTACAAACATCTACTAAGAAGAGAGAAGAAGAGAAAAAGAATGAAGCTTCTAAGGAAGAGAAAGAGGAGATTGCGGATACACTTGTAGTTAGTCATAAACCGCAATATCTCTACACAGAATCAGAGCAAACAGTTCAAGAATATCTTCGAGATATAAATCCAGTAATTTTAACAAGTGGATGGCACAAATCAGAAATCGTTGAGCCACTAAAATTCACAAAGTTGATAGATTCTCGATTATGTGATTTATCTGGTGGAGAACTCCAAAAGGTTTCCATTGCAGCTTGCTTAGGAAGAAGGGCTCATTTATATCTACTCGATGAGCCATCAGCATACATCTCTTCAGAAGACAGGGTTAATGTTGCCAAAGTGATTAAAAGAGTTGTAAGTCATTATGAAATGCCAGCAATAGTTGTTGAGCATGATGTTATGATGTTGAACTTCACATCTGATAGACTGTTAGTCTTTGATGGAGAATCAGGAGTAAAGGGTAAGAGCGGAAGAATAGGAACTTTACAATATGGAATGAATAATTTTCTACGAAAAATGGATATTACTTTTCGACAAGATCCTCGATCACTTAGACCTAGAGTAAACAAAAAAGATTCACAGTTGGATAAAAAACAAAAAGCAGAAGGAAATCATTTTGTTTCTGCTTAAATTTCTTCTTTTAAATAATCAAACCATTCAGGTAATTTCATTTCATCTACAGCTATACTATCTCCTGGCAAATAGGGTTTAACATCCAGTACAGGGGTCCCATCTATAGCATCTATTCTATCTATATACAGACGGTTTTTCTCCACTTTCAATAGTTTTACTTTGGTTAGACCAATTGGATTGGGTCTTGATGGACTTCGAGATGAAAAAACTCCAGTTTCGATTTTTCTATCAAGTTTTGGTGGAGAGACCAGTAATTGTGATCTATCTATGGGATTATCTCTCATTGATATCCACCATAAAACAATAACGTGACTGAAATTTTCAATATGTAGCAAACCAGAAGAATAAGGTTGGTAAATCTCAATATAGCATGCTTCTTTTTCTATTTTAACTTCACCAATCTGATGAACTCCAAAAGAGGGCATAATAATCAGACGATATTCCTCTGTATATCTTTTGAATGTTTCTTTATAACTTAATTTTTCTCTTCAGTATTTATTTTCAGAAAATCTTCAAGGATTCTGTTATTTTTTGAATTGACTACTGCTCTTTCATAGAATTCACTTTCAACTTTCATATTAGCTTTTTTCATAACATATTTTGGAATAAATCTTCTAAATTGCTTTACATTCAATCTCTGTTCTAGGAACTGTGTCTCATAATATTTCTCCCACAATAAATCTCCATCCTTTCTCACCAAATCTGGAGCTAATCTTTCTTCAAAGCATTGCCCTAGAAAATCACGTATATCTTTAATTACTGTATGTTCGTTTTTATTATCTGATTCAGGAAATTTCAAAATATCTTTCCTTTCTGTAGCAAGATAATAATTATCTTCGACGAAAACTAAAACAGCAAACATATTGAATCTCCGAGAAAGAGAGTCTGCAATTGACTGTCCTGTATGATGTTCAAGCTCACATTTTCCTACCAACAGCATTTCTGGGTAGGGTTTCATTCTCATAAAAGATGCCAAAAGTCTTACTTCTCTTAAAACAGCATTTGCACGTTTTTTTATCAAACGACCAAACTCTGTGCATCCAGTAATAATTTCATATGGTTTGTCTACTAGAAGATTGTTAGCTTTCTTAATGAAATCAGGAGTAGAATCAATATGATTCTTTGCAGCATGAACATATTCTGCAGCTGATAGATTACATGAGAAGGACATTTAGCTACCTCTTATTCATTTTTTCGAATTTGTCAAGAGTTAATTGTTTATTTCTTCCTACAATTAAATATGGAAGTGCACGTTTAATGACGACGCCTATAGATTTTAATTGAATTGCATTTGAGATAATTACTCCTTTTTCTTGAAGATTGCCAATTCTTGTAGCAGATAGATGTCCAATGCCTGGAACCCTCATTAGTTCAGTATATTTTGCATTATTGACATCAACAGGAAAAAGATCTTTATTCTTCCGAGCCAAAATTATTTTGGGATCTTCTCTCAGAGGAATAAATCCCTTTTCATCAACAACTGTCATTAACTCCTCTGGTGAAAATTTGTAGATTCTACGTAACCAATCAATCTGATATAGACGGTGTTCTCTACGGAAAAAATGACGTGGGAAGGATTTTTGATTTTCCTCTAATGGTAAACAAGTTGAATAATATTGTCTTTTGAATTCCCATTCATAAGTATAGAAATTAAAAACACTCTCTAGAATCTCTTTATCGGTTTCATTTGCTGCTCCTATCACATATTGAGTAGTATAACCTGCAGGAATGAAACCTTTTGATTTTAATTCTGGTAACCATTTTGAAACCTTGATTATATCATTATTATAGTCCTTAGTGGAACATGTTTCAGAGAAACGAGATTTGTTGGGCTGTTCAACATTTAAACTAACACGATCAGCTAATTCTGCAATTCGTCTTAGCTTTTCTTTGTCTATTCCTGGCAATATCTTTGCATGAATATATCCATCAAATTTGTATTTGAAGCGAAGAATTCGTAAAGTTTCATGAATTACTTCAGCTTGACATTCAGTGCTCTTACCGACTCCCGAACTTAAAAAAAGTCCTTCGATGTAATTTCTCAAATAAAATGCTATGGTTAACTTTGCAAGTTCTTCTGGTTCAAAAGAAGTACGCTGCTGTTTAGCTTTATCTTTATTATTCGAAGAATTGATGCAATATGCACAATCATGTATACATCGATTTGTCATAAGAACTTTGAGTAGGCTTATGCACCTACCATCTGGAAGAAAAGAATGACAAACACCGCTGGCTACTGCTCTACCTAGAGAACCTGGAGTATGGGCTCTTGGTGATGCGGTGGAAGCGCATAAATCATACTTTGCTGCCTCTCCTAGAATCCTCAGTTTTTCAAGAATGCCAGGCAATTAACTCAGTTATATTACATCTTTCGATATAAAAATGCAAAAATTCTTCAAAATCATAACTTTTAAAACCCTTTTAGGAATCAGAAGGTTGGCTAACGAGATGTCCACCCGGGAATCGTTAGGTGATTACAATGACTAAAAGTATGTATCGTTATATTGGAGATTTTTGGAGAAATCGCAATTCTCAAGAATTTAAGGACTTAATGAGGGCAAGAATTATTCAGTGGAGAAGAGAAGGAGCTGTCAAAAGGGTTGAGAGACCAACAAGATTAGACAGAGCAAGAGCTTTAGGTTATAGAGCTAAACAAGGTTATGTTATAGTCAGAGCTAGAGTTCGAAGAGGAGGAAGAAGAAAACAAAGACCCGTTCGAGGAAGAAAATCTAGAAACCTAGGTGTTAATAAAATAACTCCGAAGAAGAGTATAAAATTAATAGCAGAGGAAAGAGTTGCTAGAAAGTATAGCAATTTAGAGGTTTTAAACTCATATTGGGTTGGACAAGACGGTCGTCACAAATTCTTTGAAGTTATCTTGATAGATCCTCAACATCCTGCAATTGCTAAGGATCCACGTACCAGCTGGGTTTCTATCGAAGAAATCCGTGGAGATGATATTTTCTACATCAAGAATCCTGTTCATAGAGGACGTGTTCATAGAGGTTTAACTAGTTCAGGCAGAAAAGGTAGAGGACTTCGAAACAAAGGAATCGGAGCAGAAAAAGTTCGTCCTTCAATTAGAAGCCATCGACGCAGAGGAAATTAAACAATTTCCATTTTTCCTTTTCAAAGGTAATAGCAATGGAGATAACCGTAGTAAAAGTTGAATTTAGCTTCTCTGTTCATGCAACAGAAGATGTTGAAAAGAATATAGAAGCCGTTCAAAACATTATTCCCCTAGAAAACATAGAAGAAACCAATATTAAACAAGAACAGCTAGAGGGAGGTTATGGTAATCCAATCGAATTTTTTCAAATAGCTTTTACGAGAAAAAGAGAAATCGATAATGCAATAACAAATATTGCATCAAAATTATCAGAAGAAGTAAAGAAGATTCTAGCACAAGAATTTAGTGAAAGGTTTAACAGCGATAAAAGTACATTCTATATCCGTGTAAAAAAGGAGTCAGCAATGAAAAATAAGCTGCAAATAACTTCTTCTTCCAATGCCATAAAAATCGCAATAAAATTGAGATCTTTTATAAAGGGTGTTGACTTCAAGGAGTTTTTAATCAATACTGGTGTTTTAGCTTAAAATTATCATTTAGGCTCTCAAAAGCTTGTTTCTAAAGACCGAAAACCAATTCCAGAAAGTTTTTATAATCAGAAGAAGGCAAAAAAGATAGGCATAAAGAGGAATAAGGATGGATCGCGAAATTCGCTAAAAATACTTTTTTGAAACATCATCATAGCGTGCCTTATATATTTCTAACAAAAAAAACAAGAGTTGATTACTGTGAAGAAGGAAAACCAAGTCTTTAAACCAGTTGATTCGTTACCGGCATTCCCGAAAGAGGAGGAAACCGTATTAGAATTTTGGGAGAAAAACCAAATCTTTGACAAAATAAGAGAGATGAACAAAGGAAAACAGCTCTTCAGATGGCTTGAAGGGCCACCTACTGCAAATGGTCTACCGCATATAGGCCACGCTTTAACTAGAGCAATCAAGGATGTTTTTCTAAAGCATAAAGTTATGCATGGATATGATATTGTTCCTTGGATTGCAGGATGGGATTGTCATGGTCTTCCTGTGGAGCTTGAAGTTGAGAAGGAATTAGGCTTTACAGATAAAAGCCAAATCGAGGAATTTGGTTTACGAAATTTCAATGAAGCATGTAGAAAATCTGTCTTCAAATATGTAAAAGAATGGGAAGAAATGTCTCTTCGAATTGGTTTTTGGCTTGATATGGATAATCCTTATGTTACAATGGAAGAAGATTATATAGAAAGTGTTTGGTGGTCTCTAAAAGAGATATACAATAGAGGTTTAATGTATCTAGGGTATAAAGTCGTTCCTTATTGTCCAAGATGTGGAACCCCTCTTTCATCTCATGAAGTGGGACAAGGTATGATGGAAACAACCGACCCTTCCATCCATGTTAAATTCAAATCTTTAGATTATGAGGACACCTATTATTTAGCTTGGACAACAACACCATGGACATTGATATCTAATGTGTGTTTGACAGTTAACCATAAAGTTGATTATGTTCAGGTTGAATATAATGGAGAAAAACTCATATTAGCTGAAAAAATAGCAGAAAAACTTTTAGAAGACTATAATGTTCTACAGAGGTTTAAAGGAAAGGATCTTGAGTATAATCGGTATGAACAACTATTTCCATTTATTGTTCCTGAAGAAGAAGCATTCTATGTGACTTTAGCTGATTATGTGACAACTGAAGAAGGAACAGGAATTGTACACTCTGCTCCTGCGTTTGGCGAAGAAGATTCAGAAACAGGGAAGAAATATGGACTCCCTCTAATGAATCCAGTACTTGAAGATGGAACTTTTTCAGAAGAAATTACAGACTTTGCAAATTTATTTGTTAAGAAAGCAGATCCAAAAATCATCAAGAATCTAAAGGATAGAGGTTTACTCTTTAAACAAGGTACTTACAAGCACACCTATCCGTTCTGTTATCGTTGTGATGGACCTTTGCTTTACTATTCAACAGAATCTTGGTTTATAGCAATGTCCAAATTAAGGGATAAATTGATAGCTAATAATAACAAGATACGTTGGCAACCAGCACACCTTAAAGAAGGACGGTTCGGTAGTTTCATTAGAGAAGTAAGAGATTGGGCACTCTCAAGAAATCGCTTTTGGGGGACACCATTACCTATATGGATCTGTGAAAATAAACATCACACAGTTGTTGGTAGCAGAAAAGAACTAGTTGAATTATATGGTAAAAAACTGCCAGAAGATTTCAGTTTACATAGACCATGGGTAGATGAAATCAAATTCAAATGTCCTGATTGTGGTGAACAAAGTGTGAGAGAACCTTATACCATAGATTGCTGGTATGAATCAGGTGCGGCATCTTTTGCTCAATATCATTATCCATTTGAAAATGAAGATATTTTCAACAAACACTTTCCATTTGACTTCATAACAGAGGCTATAGATCAAACTAGAGGTTGGTTCTATTCCTTAATTGCAATAGGTACATTGCTGTTTGATAAACCAGCTTTTCTGAATTGTTTGTCTATGGGACATTCACTTGATGGAAAAGGCATGAAAATGAGCAAGAGTAAGGGTAATGTTATCTTTGCAAATGAGGTTATCCCAAAATATGGTGCAGATGCAGTAAGATGGTTTCTATACTCGTATCCAACTTGGTCTAGTGTTAGAGTTGAACCTACCCACATAACTGAAGCGATGAGAAAATTCATCCTAACTTTATGGAACAGTTATAGTTTCTTTGTCTCAAATGCAAATGTAGATCAATTTAATCCAACATCGTTTGATATTCCTCTTGAAGAAAGACCAGAGCTGGATAAATGGCTAGTAAGTGAATTGAACTACCTACTAGAAGCAGTAAATAAAGCTCTAGATGATATGACTGTTCATATTGCAGTGCAAGCTTTCGAAAAATTTGTTGTTGATAAATTCAGTAACTGGTATTTGAGACAATCAAGAAGAAGATTTTGGAAAAATGGGCTTGATTTAGATAAAAAATCAGCTTATATAACTACCTATGAAGTTCTAGTCAAACTAACCAAAATGCTTGCACCATTTCTACCGTTTCTCACTGAACAACTATATCATAATTTAGTGAAAAGATTAGATTCTGATGTTCCCTTGAGTGTTCATATGTGTTCTTACCCCGAATTCGACAAGAAACAAGTTGATTCTCAATTATCAGATGAGATGAATAAGGTACTAGCTTTGGTTACAACTGGAAGAAGTATAAGATCTGCAGCAAACATAAAATTAAGACAGCCATTATCTGAATTAATTGTAACTACACCTCTTGGAAAGGAGGATTTAATCAAGAAATATGAAGAAGTCTTTAAAGAAGAATTAAACGTAAAAACCGTTACTCTTCAAGAAAGTTCAGATGAGTTGGTCAACTACGTAGTTAAACCAAATTTCAAAGTTCTAGCACCTAAAGTTAAGTCAGCTATAAATGAAATTAGAACATGTTTAGAGAAATTAGAACCTAGCGAAGCAAGTGATTATGTAAAACAATTAACTGAAGGAAAAGCAATAAAACTTGCTATCGGTGATGAAAAATATGACTTATCACCTGAAGATTTGGAATATAAAATTGAAGTACATGAAGGATTTGCTGGAGAAGAATCAGAAGGTTACTTGTTACTATTCAACTCAACAATCACAGAAGAACTAAAACAGGAAGGATATGTTAGAGATATAATAAGAAGAGTACAAACCATGAGAAAAGAGCTTGATCTTGAATATACTCAAGAAATTCTTCTTACTGTGCTTACTGATGAGTTTGGCAAGGAAGCTATTGAGAATCACATGGAATTCCTAAAGGATGAAACTCTAAGCAGAGAATTGGTTTTAGCAAAGCCTTCAGAAGGGCATGTAAAAGAATGGGAGTTTGACAATTATAAAGTTTCCATTGGAATTGTACAACTCTAATTTTTTTATCTTTTCTTTTTCTTCTTGTTCATTTTAGCTAAGATATATTTAGTAATTTTAAAAACAAGGAAACAAAAGCAAACAAGAAAAGACTGTTAAATACGAAAGAACTACTAGAACTTGTGGCGATGATTTAACCGTCCCAGACGGAATGATGAAGATCTCACGACGAAATGAGCCACATTATTTTTACATCCCATATTTGATTACTTAGATATAATCCTATTCTCAATTATGTAAAATCTTAATTACTCTCAACATCACTCAAATTTGTGAGTAGTAAGGATAACCAAGTGCTTGAAATTCTTTATCATCAAACTGGCCACACAAAAGGAATTAGTGTAATTCAGAATTTTGATGGTAAGATTTTTACGGGAGGTCAGGATGGAAGAATTTGCATCTGGGACGGAGAATTAGAGAAGGAATTTGGTTGTATTTATGCTCATAATTCTGAGATAACAGATATTCAGAGAATTCAAAATTCAAATTATTTCATTTCTTCTTCTCAAGAATTAGAACTGAAACTCTGGTCATTGGACAATTTATCATTAATCAAAACAATTAAAGCTCATTCCTCAACAATCATCGGAGCAAAACCTTGGAAGAATTACATTATTAGTGGTGGAAGAGATCACGCATTAAAAAAATGGAGATTTGAAAACGAAAGTTTAGTGGAAGAAATAAGAATAAAAATCCCTGACATGGAAAGATTCTTTATTTCTGATAATCACATCATTATTTCAAACCATGATGGATTAATATCTGTTCTAGATGCAGAGGATTTTAAATTTATTAAGTATCTAAACATCGATAATTCGCGTTTAATCAAAGCAATCAAAAAAGCAAACAAATATCTAAAATCCTTTTCCAAAAGTGATACACGCGCATTATTATTCCAAATGTCAAGAATAAACGGAATACCTTCCATGATGGGTCGAATAGAGGGTGATAACCTGATTTTGGGTCACCAATTTGGTTTGGTTAGTTTCTGGAATAAAGAAAAAAATAGACTTACTGATGTTTTTTTCACTCAGGATAATCACATATCAGGTATTGAATTTGATGATGAAATCCTGTATAGTACAGCTTTAGATTCAACTATTGTAAAATTCAATTTAAATACAAAAACACCAACAGTAGTTAAGAAACTAGAACAGAGACCTTTATCTTTACTGATGAATTCATCTGGAAAGTTAATAGTAGGTTTAGAATCAGGGAATATTCTTGTAATGGATTCAAATTTAGAGATATTAAAATCTCAATCGCGTTTTAATGCAATCTCAAATATCTGTATTTCTCCAGATAATGTGGTAATTGCTACTAACAACGGGATAGTTTCTCTTCTAAATTTATCAAATCTAGATATTATTATGAGTAAAAAAATACATGAACGACCAATAATAGGTCTTCTTTATTATGAAAACAGACTTATTTCTATTGGAGAAGATAAGAAAGTCTTCATATTTGATACTAATTTGGAAATCATAAAAGAATTTACTTTAGATGCTAAACCAACCAATATCAGACAAACTCGTCATTACATTTCCTTGACGTCCAATTTAGTTCTGGATCTGAAGAAAGATGATATTATCAAAGGAGAAATATCCAAACAAACCGAAAAGGAGCTTATGGAGTTTAATTTATTCAAATTCAGATATACAAATGGCGATGTTTCCATTTTCATTGATAAAGAAATAACAAAATCAAGTAATATCGAACTTCTTAGTGAACATTTTCCTAAAGAAATTGCAAAAGCACTTGAAAAATTGATTCAAAATAATCCCAATATAAAATACTATAAGAAAAATTCTTACATAGTTATGAAAACTGACAACAAAGAATTACTCTAGTTTTTCTTTTGATATTTCTCGAATACTAAATCAGGTGTTTCCAACCATCCTGACCTCAAAATAGGGTCTGTATAATCCTCAACATAAACTACCTTTTTGATTCCTACATTTATTATTGCCATTGTGCAATTACCACAAGGCCTTGTTGTTGAATACAATGTTGCACCCTCAGGACTGATTCCAGCACTTGCTGCCTGTAATATAGCATTGAGTTCTGCATGTACAGCAGGACACAATTCGTTTTTTTCTCCAGATTCTTCATATAATTTTGTACATGTTTCCTTTGTACAATGATCTACACCTCTAGGTACGCCATTATATCCTGTTGAAACAATCTGGTTTTTGTCATTAACTAAAACCGCGCCTACTTGTCTACGAATGCAAGATGATCTCGTTTTAGCGATTTCTGCTATTTGAATAAAATACTCATCCCAAGATGGTCGTTTATGTACATTTTCATCGAGTAAATCGGCTTTTCTACTCATTATAGAATAAGACTCATTCTTTATTTAATCAACATTATGGTTTTGACTACCTTGATTAGAAAGAAACGCGTTTGCTTTTTTCAACAATCCACTAATAAACAATACTTGTATCATAACCTCAATATCAGTTATGTGAGTAATTACAGCGAATATTTTCATTAGAGATGAAAGAGATTTGCTTGTACATCTAACAATCCCTAAGCCAGTATTCTCATCATATGATTCAAAATAAAGACCTGCTTCAGATGTACCACTTAAACCAAATATGAGTTGATATTTATTCCAGATTTTATTCTTTAAATCCGAAAGAGTAGGAATTGAAGATGGAGGATGAATGTGAAAAACAACATATCTATCCCTAACTGTAACAACCATCATACTGCCTCCCTTATACCTTCGAAAAGGTGTGATTCATTTAGTTTTATTGTATTGTTTACAATAATTTTCAATTGGTTATAGAAAACTTGATCCTTTGTCTTTCTGAAAGGAAATCCTAGTAGTTCACCTAGATATCTAAGCTGGTTTGAAGCTCGAAGTTGGAAGGGGGTATTGGGTTTGAGTGTTAGAATGTATGGAACATTATTAGTGGTAATCTTATCCATAATCTTCTTACCGTTTCTAAGTGCTGTTCCAAACTCCTTTTCATTGTTTGAATTCAATAGTGGAGATAACACTATCTCAAAAAACTTATCATTTTGTTTCATAAGAGAACACAGAGCACTATCAACCGGATTGCTATTTTTTATATCTAGTGATAGATAATCAATTCTCTTATCATGAGCAGCCCACTTCAATATAGTAATATCAGTTGATTCTAAACAAATAATTTCATATTCCTTTCTAGAGGAGGAGAGAGATTTCTTCAGTTTGTTAATAGTTGTATCTCGAAAGGTTGCTCTTGAAACTAACATAATTTTTTTCTTATCATTTGAAGCTAAAACATCTTTGAAACCACTTACATATTGATTTAAATCATAGCTAGCATGTTGGAGCTTCTCAAGAATCATTTTGGGGGAAAGGAGTTCAATTCCATCTTGTTTCATAGATTTCTGAATCTTATTTCTATAAGAGATTGTTTTGTCATCAAGAACCAATATTGAAATTTGCAATCTGTTTGCTATTTCACAGAATTGATCAATACTCTCTTCATTTTGAAGCAAAACATAATTCTCACAAGCTAGAAATTCATTTACTTCTGAGAATTCCGTTTTTTTCATATCTTCTCCTCTTTTAAGCACAATTCCGTTTGTTTCTAATCTTCAAAAACTTTCTCTCTTTGCAGTATTCTGCGTAAATCTAAATATGATATTGTCCTTTATAAAAATCAGAATTACTATGACGCAATAAAATCGGAAACGAAAAACATTAAATAGTCTATTTCAGATTTTGCATAAACCGAAGAGCCAAAAATTAATAAACAACTTGAAATAAGTCTCCTTCGGCATTAAAGCGAAAAGAAAGTGGTTCATGGAAACCATTTCAAAATAAAATCCTTTAAAAAACTGGAAGCATGCATTATGAGTTTGTATGAAACTATTTGGAAAAATGAGAAAAACAGAACACTCCTTATCAGTTCTATTATTGCTATTATATGTTTAATTATAGCAATTCTACTAGCAAGTATAGACCAACGAAGCGCCCCTAATTGGATAAAAGGATTATATTTTGATCTAAATGCTGATCCTGAATATAAAGCAGGCTTAGTTATTCTTGAAATACTTCTATTATCCGGATTCTATTTCTTCCTTCTTATTGCACTAGCTACATTCAGTGAAATAAGAGCTAATTTTCCTTCATGGGGAACCATAGGCATAAGCAGCGTAATTGCAATATTGGTTACTTGGTTTGTAACTTCAATTCGTCCTGCTGGGGTAGGATTAGGAACCAATTTCACAAATGGGATGCAATGGACAATATTCATTGTACTAATTGTAGTAATTATATTATCTGTGGTATATATCTTCCTAACTGATGAAGATGAAGAAGAGAAAAAATAGTAAAAATCTCTTCAATTTTTTAATTTTAATTTGAACTTCCTTCAGTAATAAGCTCTTCTAGAGATTTAGCTCCAGTTTTAGAAACCTTCATATTAATTTGATAAGATTCTTCAGAAATTGTATTTCCTCGAACAGCTTTCCTTACTCTTTTACCTTTTCTAGGAACACGATAGCCAGTTCCTCCTCTAAGGAGATATTTTCTTCTACTAGATCCATCTATACTTGCCCTATGAGGAAAACCATCCTTGTCACTTCCTCCTGTAATAATTAACTCAAAAGCAGGTAATCCAACAAGATTCCCATCAACTTTGTCTCCAATTTTTAATCCTATTAGTGCATTAGCTTGCGCATCTCTAACAATTTTAGTATGGCACTTACCTTTATTATCACCGATATTGAGTTTAAACTCTAGTTGTCCTGATTTTTGAGACATTTTCTGTGCTCCTTATTGTTATCTTAAGGTTTAGAACTTCAGTTCTACTTATCTATTAGCCAAGTATACTGTTTTTAACAGTTGTCATCTTTAACTAAATAATTATCATTAAATTATGTGAAATATTGCCAATTTTATGATGAAAATTGAATTTTCAGTTACTATTTTTTGAGTAAGACAATTCAGCCAAATTTAAATATGTGATAGTTAAAATATAATCAGACTAGCATAGGTGAACGCATGGCTCCCAACCCGATTAATATCACAACTAGTTCTGAACCATCTCTTCCAAGATGTCCTGATTGTAATTCTACTAAGCTAACTTTTGATTCAACAAGAGGGGAAATTAGTTGTGGACACTGTGGGTTGGTTGTAGAGGATTCTTACATTGATCAAACAGCTGAATGGAGAGCCTATACTAAAGAGCAACACATAAATCGTGCCAGAACTGGGACACCCAAGAATTTACTGTCTTATGACCATTATGGTACATTAATTGACTATTCTAATAGAGATATTTTTGGAAATTCTTTGTCACCTGAAAAAGCAAGTCAAATGTTTAGATTAAGAACTTTACAAAGAAGAGCTGTGCTTCAATATGGTACAGAAAGGAACCTTTTACGAGCTCTAAACGAAATTAAAAGAATAAGCAGTCAATTAAATCTAACTTTGAAAGTAAGAGAAACAGCTGCAATGATATATAGAAAAATATTGAAAACTGGGCTAGTAAGAGGAAGATCAACCGAAGCATTAGTTTCTGCAGCATTGTATTTAGCTTGTAGATTGCACAGACAACCAGCTAGTCTAGAGGATATCGCAGATAAAACACGACTAAATAAGAAAAAATTGGCAAAGAATTTCAGGTTATTGCTTAAACATCTGGATCTTAAAATGCCTTTGGCAAGTCCAGAGAGTAGTATTGCAAAGTTTGCATCAATATTAAATTTTTCACCAAAAGTATTGAATGATGCACAAAGCATATTAGCTCAAGCAAAAGCTGCAAAAATAACCGTTGGGAAAAATCCTAATTCTTTAGCTGCAGCTGCATTGTATATTGCTGCTTTACAAAACAAAACCAAGTGTCCTCAAAATGAAATCGCAAAAACATGCCAAATTACTGAGGTTACATTGAGAAATAGGTACAAAGAATTCATACGTGTATTGAAACTTAAAGTAAACATGTTATAGTTGTTATCTAGGTATTTTTTCTAAAGAAACTTTTTTGACTTCAGCTATAGACTGGAGAATGTTTTTAATCTCATCAGCGTCTTTTGTTAAATCCTTCTCTTGAAGAAAACCTTCCCAGAAACATCTGTTTTCAACAAGACACAAACCTGTACTATAAACGACTTTTGTAGCAAAATCAGATATTTTCTTCATGATCTTAGCTACAATTTCAGGAGTTAAGGGGTAAATCTGTATACTCAATTTCAAAACATCGGAAGCAACAGGAAAGAAATATATTGCTCGAGCATTAACAGAATAAATACTTAGAATATTATTGGTTTCAGAAACTTCAGATAATGCATCTAAAATCTTATTGGCAATTTTTATGTCATTTGAAGACTCGTATATTGAGGAGTAAGTTAATTCGTCCATAATAGTTACACCACTTATAGTTTTATCTAATTCTTGCTTTTTTATATGTGCACTATAACAATAGAGAATTTAAATTCTTTCTTTGTATAATGGGTATGCAAAATAAGCTTTGATATCGAAAGAAACTAATAAACAAATAGAACTCTCTTCTAATATGGAGATGTTCTTTGTAACTCACAACGAGGCTAAATTTACAGAAGCAAAGCATGTAGCTGAAGAGTATAACTTATCGATCGATTGGTTCAATTTAGAATATGAGGAGATTCAAGAACACAGTCTTGAACCCATTGCAAAATCGAGTTGTTTGAAATTAGTTCAAGAAAATCCACAGTTAAGAGATAAACATTTCTTTCTTGAAGACGCAGGTTTATTCATTGATGCTTTGAAAGGTTTTCCTGGTCCTTTTTCGTCTTATATCTATAAAACGCTAGGTAATGATGGTATCTTATTGCTCATGGATGGTAAAAAAAATCGTTCTGCTCAATTTGAATCAGTTGTAGCATTTTATAGAGATGGAAAAGTAAATTTGTACAAAGCCATTACAAAAGGAACTATTGTTAAAACAAAACAAGGTGATCAAGGATTTGGATTTGATCCTATTTTTCAGCCTCTAGAAAGCGATTTAACTTTTGCAGAGATGTCACTTAAAACCAAGAATTTATATTCCCATCGTCAAAAGTCACTTCGAGAATTGTTCAATTCTATAACAACCTTCGCCAAAGAATGAACATCTGGTGATTTAAATGGCAAGAATGCACGCAAGAAAAAAAGGTAAAGCAAGTTCAACTAGAACCTATAGAAATCAGGCTCCCGAATGGTTAACACATGATAAAAAGTTTATTACCAAAAAAATCGAGGAATTGAGAAGACAAGGTCTCTCAACAGCTATGATTGGTGTAATTCTTAGAGATCAATACGGTATTCCAAATGTTAGGGAAGTATTGGGAAAGAAAATGAATGACATCGTAGATGAATTGAATCTTAGCCCAAAATATCCTGAAGATCTAGTTAATCTTGTAGCGCAAGCAGCAAATCTTCGAAGACATTTAGAAGAAAATAGAAAAGATTTGCATAGTAAGCGAGGGTTACAGCTGATTGAGTCAAAAATTCGACGATTAGTTAAGTTCTACAAGAAAAAAGGAGTATTCCCATTAGATTGGAAATATGATCCAAAAACTGCAGGATTATTGCTTTAAATACGATATTCTTTTATCTTTAGATTTTTATTTTAGTATGTAAATTGTGAAAGCATATGGTTTCTTTAGATATTCCAATAGAGAAAATTCGGTTACTAAAAACAAAAGCAAAGGAAAATCTAGACATCCTAATTAAAGCAAACAAAAATGTTCTAATTGTTGCTCTTGGAAATCCAGATAATCTCTGTGCTGCAGGCATTTTAATGCTATCTTTACAACAACAAGATATTGGTTCACATGCAGTTTTCTTAGAGAGTAATAGACATTTAGAGAAGAGACTCAAAAAATTTGAATATTCTTCATTTGTCTTCATAGGTTTGCAGATTACTGATTTACCAAAAAACATTACAGAGAGAGAAGAGGCAAAAATCATCTTAGTAAATCATGAAATATCTTCAAAAGATGAGAAGAAAATTAAGGAAGAGAACATTAATCTACTATCATTAGAACAATTTAAAATCCCAACAGAAGCAATATCAAATTCTGGACTTGCTTATTATTTTGCAGAAGGATTTGATGAGTATTATCAGAAATTTTCAGGTTTAGCAATTACTGGAGCACTTTCTAAAAAACAAATAAATCCAAAAAGTCAGGAGTTAATAGGACTCAATGCAATGATTTTGAATGAGGGGAAGGGGGAAGGATATATCATTGAGACAAAAGGAACAAGAATCCCAGGAAGAGAAAGTCAACCAATTCATCTAGCTCTTAAGTATTCAATAAATCCATACTTCGCAGGTTTAACTGGAAATGAAAGTGCATGCACAGCATTTGTTTCACGGCTAGGAATTCGAATGGAGGATATTGATGGAAATCCACGAACAATAGCTTCTCTTGAAATGGATGAAACACTGAAATTAAATGATGCACTAGCAATAAAACTAATGGAAACAAAAACCCAATCAGCAGATGATATCAGCAAGCTTATTGGTCCTATTTATACGCTTAGCAAAGAAACGGAAAAGAGCCAAACAAGAAATGTTGAAGAATTCCTTTGGTTATTAGATGGAGCATGTCAGTTGAAGAAATATAGTCTCGCGTTAGCCATGGTTCTAGGAGAGAGAGAGAATCTATATGATCAACTTATAAGAGACTTGAGTGATTATCACGGTAACGCGTCACAAATCATTGAAGATATTGTGAACAATCCAGAAAAGATTGAAGAAAAAACCTATTTTAGATATATAGATGGTGCTTCATTTCTAGATATTGAATCTACATCATTAGTTATTAATGCACTAGTAGAAAGCGGAATCATTCTAATTGATGTGCCTCTACTAGCATTCACAAAGAAAGGAAAATCATGCCATCTATTCATATATGAATCTCCTCAAAACATACAAAAGGGATTTTTGTCTTATCATACAGTCCCAGAACTTGAGAAA
Organism: Candidatus Heimdallarchaeota archaeon; assembly: GCA_016839875.1. The sequence continues at coordinate 62,162 of JAEOTK010000223.1, read as the reverse complement.
CAGAAATTAGTTGAAAACGTTATAGGAGATGAAAAATTCTTTAGAGTTAGTTTTAAAGAGGAAAATTTCGATAAAATTATGGGGAGTCTAAACGAAGCATTTGAATACCATCACAAGGGCAAAAAAGAAGAGAAAAAAGAAAAAAAGGTTGATTCAAAATCTAAAGGGGATTGAACTATTACTTTCGGTGATTAATCTATGAATTCACACACAACACAGGTTAAATTAACATTTCAATGTTCATCAGAGAAATTAGCATCTATTATCATAAAAACTTTGGAACCTGAGAACAAGCTTATTGAAGATCAAACTGAAATAAGTATGGAACAAGAAGGTAAGAAGATAAACATAGAAATCAACTCTACTGCAGGTATCCCATCTCTTAGATATACAATTGATGACATTCTTCATACACTCTCAACTATTGAAAATGTTCATGAGACAATTGAGAGCAAGAAAGCATAATTTATAGATTTTCAGTAATGGAATTTTGTATTTGTTGTCTTAAAACAAATTAACAGCACACTAAACTTAAGATTATACTTCTGACTGAAAGTGAGTTATTAAACATAATCTTTAAAATCAAATGAAATAAGAAGGAAACAATACATAGAGGTAAAATCATTGTCATCCCGAAGACCTACCCGTAAAAGCAAAGGAAAGAAAGTCGTAGATAAATGGAAAGAAAAATCCTGGTATCAAGTACAAGCTCCAAGCTATATAGTTGAAAAATCACTCGGTGATACACCTGCAAGTGAACCTGAACTACTTCTTGGCAGAGTAATTGAAATGGCGAAATTGGGTGTAGCTGAAGATTTATACTATGACATCAATCTAAAAATCAAATTTAGGATAACAAATGTAGAAGGTAATGTTTGTAAAACTGAATTTGCCGGACATGAAATAGCAAAAGAGCAAATCAGATCTCAAATCAGAAGAAACCGTTCAAAGATTGAAGCCATTCAAAATATTATTACCAAAGATCGAGCTAGATTTAGAGTTTCATCTATCGTTATTACACCAATGAGATGTGGTACAAGCACTCAGAAGGTTATTAGAAAAACCATAGTTGATATAATCAGAGATACAGGAAGAAAACAAACTTTCGTTGAATTCGCTCAAAGTATGGTAAATGGTTCAGTGTCTTCAGAGATTAAGAAAGCTGTTGGGAAAATATATCCTGTTGTACTCGTCGATGTAAGAAAAAGCAAAGTTATAACTTTACCAGAAGGGAAAGCAGCTTAAGTAGCTTCTGAACTTCAATTATACTCTTTTAAGAATTTTTAACAATCGTTAGAAATCACTTTGCAGCTGATACTATTTTTATTATGTCATTATTTTGAATTTCGTAATCAGCGCCTATTCTTCTTCCAGATGGTGCCAGTTGTCCATGAATGAAGTTTTTTGCAAAATCAGTATGTATTTTAGCTGCAAATTCTATAGCTGTAGTTCCTTTGGGGATAAGAAACGCATCAGGAAGAACATTACCATCCTTATCTGTTAGTTTAGAAATATCTTCTACTGGATATGCCACAATCATGTTCAAAAGTTCGAAAACAACATAAGAAAGAATTTCTTGAGTACCAGAAGATTCATATTTTGCGAGTAAATCTGAATCGATTTTTATAAGAAGATTCATTTTACTTTCACCAAGTTTCTCTTCATTAAGAACCTCAAATTTTGAATCACCAGGGGAGTACGAAATGTTTTTTGCTTCTTCTTCATTTCTTAAAAAGACCTCAGCTAGAGCAGAAGCTGGAAAAACCTTAGACTCCAATTCTGTCTTCATTTTTTGATAATTTGCATCTGAGGTTGGTTGATCAATCTTATTAGCAACAATTACAATAGGCTTTGATTTCTGTCTAATTGTCGTAACTAAAGCTTGTAACTTATCATCCCATGTGTTTGCATCATCATCAATTATGCCAGTTTCACGAATTGAATCAATGATTATATATTTCTTAATCGCCAATCCAGTAAGTTTCTCATGAAGCAGATCAGAGAACTTCAGCTTTTCAGCGGAAGCTTTCTTTTTCATTATTTCATAATCTCGTTGAATTATGTCAAGTATCCATGCATCTATTTCTTCTTCCAAAAAATTAACATCTTGTATTGGATTCCAACTTCCTTTTTCAACAGGATTTCCTTCAGCATCTAAAGAACCACTTGAATCTACAACGTGAAGAAGAACATCAGCTTGACGTAAATCATCCAAGAACTTATTACCTAAACCCCTTCCTTCTGAAGCTCCAGGGACCAAACCAGCAACATCTAAGAAATGAACTGGTAAAAATCGTATTCCATTTTTACAGAGTGAATTCTTTGGATTATCTGTTACATTCAATTCCTTACAAACACAAGGACTGCGAACATAAGCAGTTCCTCGATTTGGATCGATTGTAGTAAAGGGATAATCTCCTACTTTGGCATTAACCATAGTTAAAGCATTTAGAAAGGTGCTTTTTCCACTACTAGGTTTGCCCACAATACCAATCAACATTATTTTCTTCTAGGAAAACAAGAATAAAGATTTTTTGTATAACAAGTATGAATTTTCTGCGTAACTTGAACTAAACTCAAACTTTTTGAAGATACAAAGTTTTGTTGAATTATGGATAAAAAGAAAAGACGTTCTGATGATCTTGAAGAAGATGTAGAAGAGTTCAAAGATCATTTTCCAGCACTACATAGAGAGATATCTGAAGGAAAAAATGAAATGGAAGAAGAGGAAATTAGAACGTCACTTGGATCCAAACGTGTTCGTAAGTTTAAAGGATATACACCGGGAGCTGTAGATTTTATTTGCCGATGTGAAACAAAAGAAGAAGCTTTGGAAATTATTGAATACTTACAAAAAAAGGGAGATCTCTCTGAAGAGTATGCTAAAACTTTGAAAAAACAACTTGATGAAAAAGGATTGGAACATTTCGGGGAACACAGAAAACCAGGTTATTATGAAAGAGCTTAATATTAAAAAAAGAAAATGGAAATATTATTCCTCTTTTCTATAAGCTATTTTTCCATCGATGAAAGTTAGTTTGTTTTCAGCATAGAAATTGTCAATAGGATGGTCTGACCAGATAACAATATCAGCATCTTTTCCTGCTTCAATGCTTCCTAAACGGTCATCAACTCCAATCATTTCTGCAGCATATCTAGTTACAGCTTTTAATGCTTCATTAGAAGGCAAACCTTCTTTTCTAGCCATACATGGCAAAATTTGGAAGTAACGTAAGCGAGTAAAGGCATCACTTTGGATGGAGATCTTTATACCCGCTTTCCATAGCAGAGATGGTGTTTCAAAGGTTATATTTCTTAGTTCCACTTTTTCGAATCCTACAAAAGATGGACCAACAGAAACAGGAATTCCCTTTTTAGCTATATACTCTGCTACTTTATGTCCTTCAGTAGCATGAATTAGCATCAAATCATATCCGAATTCTTCCTTAAATCGGATAGCGCTTATAATATCGTTTGCTTGATGACAGTGCATATTTAGCGGAATTTCTTTGTTTAGTACCTGCAAAATGATTTCTTTGTTCAAATCTCTTTCAGGTTCTGAAGGAATTTTATCTGCTTTACCATCATCTTCAGCTTGTTTCTTTTTGGTTTTATATTCGTCCCATTTCTTAGCATAATTCTGAGCATCAATAAATGCTTGACGAAATACAGCTGCTGTTCCCATTCTAGTAGAAGGCATTTTCTTTTCAGAACCATAAACTCTCTTCGGATTTTCTCCAAGAGCTGATTTAAGTGAGGAGGGTTCCTTAACTATCAAATCATCAATTATATTACTCTCACACCATGTTTTAACTACAATATTGGTACCACCTATGACATTACCACTTCCTGGACCTGTCTGAATTGATGTTACTCCACCAATTTTTGCTTCTTCAAATGCAGGTGTTTCTGGATTGATTGAATCAAGCCCTCGAACATGAGCTGTATTTGGATTTGTCATTTCATTACCATCATATCCTGCCCAACCCACGGTACCATCCCAAAGACCTTGGTGTGTATGTGAATCGATAAATCCAGGTAAAACACAACCACCTTCAGCATCGATGATTTCATAACCATCAGGAGTTTCAGTTCCTTCTTTTACTGCTTCGATTTTACCTTCATTAATCAAAATTGTTCCGTCTACAATCTTTTCATCTTTGTCTACAGTGTATATTTTTCCATTAATAATAGCAAATTTCATTCTATTTTTTATCGTTTAAAAGAATTCTTAAACTGATTCCTTTGTATATAATTGTCAATAAGAGAAGCAAAATTCACAGATATTTGCTTATTTTACTCCTCAAATAGGATAGAGTTTAAAAATCAAATTATCTGTTTACCATCAGTGATAGTTATGAGCGTTAATCTAGTAGAACGATTGAAAAAATTCGGAAAAGACATGAAAGATTGGGAAAGAATGCGAACAAGCGTCGCTGGAGTTTCCATCGTTAAACTTCCATCCAAAGGAGAAGACTCTAATTTTGGTCTTGAATTAATCCCCGTGAATGAGGAAGGTGTTGCAGTTAAACGAAAAGCTTTGTTCATTACATCCTTAGAACAATGGGAAGCCTTTCAAGAGGTTTTTAGTAATCCTAAGGCTTTAGATCTTATCTCAAACATCAATGAATTGAGAAAGGAAAAAACTGCTGAAGCAGCTGAGGAATCAGAGGAAGTATTTGAGATTTAATTACCAACTTCAAGGTGACAATAATCATGAAGGCAATTCTGATTGCTGCAGGTGAAGGATTAAGATTAAGACCTTTGACTGAGAGCACACCCAAACCACTACTAAAAGTGCTAGATAAATCTATTTTGCATAGAACCATAGCACATTTATCAAAAAGCGGTGTAAGCGGTTTTATTATTGTCACAAACCATCTTGAAGACCAGATAATTCAAAAGATCTCAACACAATTTCCAGATCTTGAAATTGATTTTGTTCACCAACATGAAATAAAAGGTACCGCAAATGCACTATTGCTTGCAAAAGAACACATCACTGACGAGTTCTTCATTGGAGTAAATGGAGATTGTATCTATTCATATAATTTAGTAAATAAGACAGTTTTAGCAGCTAAAAAGAACATCCTGTCAGTTGGAGGAAAATTTACAAAAGACACTGAAAAATATGGAATAATACTTACTGATCAAAACAAAATTCCTCAGCAGATGATAGAAAAACCTTCCAAAGAAGAAATCACAGAAGGTTATGCAAATATCGGTATTTATTCGCTAAGTAAAGAAATTTTTGACATAATTGAGAATATGGAAAAGGACACTGAAATTTCTTCCAGAGGTGAATATGAATTGCCGTTTGCAATTAGTAAACTGCTTCAAAAAGGAATTTACAACGCTAAATTGATTGAACTAGAAGAGAAAGATTTCTGGTTTGACATTGGTCATCCTTGGTCTCTCCTAGAAGCGAATGAGGTACTACTATCATCATGTGATGATGAACGAGAAGGTACTATTGAAGAAGGAGTGCATATCCATGGCGATGTTATTATAAAACAAGGAGCACTTATTCGAAGCGGTACATATATTGAAGGTCCTGCTTTCATTGATGAAGGAGCAGATATTGGACCAAATTGCTACATTCGAAAGAACACCTATATTGGTAAAAAATCCCGAATAGGTAATGCTTGTGAAGTTAAGAATTCAATAGTTGAAGATGATGTTCATGCTGCTCATCTTTCATATATAGGTGATTCAATCATAGGTCCCAAATGCAATTTTGGTGCAGGTACAATTATTGCTAATTTGCGATTAGATAAAAAGACAATTCCTGTTAACATCAAAGGAAAACGTGAAGATAGTGGTCGCAGAAAACTAGGTGCCATTATTGGGCAAGGCGTAGAAACAGGAATTGCTGCAATGATTATGCCTGGAATAAAAATAGGAAGTAATTCTTGGATTGGAGGAGGAACATTAGTCAATGAAGATGTTCCATCGGAATCAATTTATTATGGTTCTCAGAAGTATACCCTGAAAGGGAAACGAAAAGATGCTGATTAAAGAATTAAATGCCATTAGAAAGGAATGGAGCTCTGAAAAAGTAAAAATTGGATTAATTTATCCTAATACATATAGAGTTGCTATGACAAGTTTGGGTGTTCAATTACTTTATTTTCTTTTTAATAGCTGGGATAATTTCATCTGCGAACGCATTTTTAAACCGTTAAATCCAAACATTCCCCCCTACTCTTTAGAAAATCAGAAAGGATTATCTGATTTCGATATTCTGGCTATTTCATGTCAATTTGAGCATGATTATATCCAAGCACTTGATTTGTTTTATAGAGGAAATATCAATACTGATGCGAGAAAAAGATCAGAAAATGATCCATTAGTTCTAATAGGAGGTCCTTCAGCAACTGCAAATCCTTCACCAGTTCTTTTCTTACCAGACGTTTTCTTTCTTGGTGACATAGAACCAGTTGCAGAAGAACTAAGATTAGCTTTTGAGAAAGATTCCAAGAAAGAAAGAATAGATTCTTTGGTTTCGGTTCTAGGAATTATGGCTTTGAACTTTCATTATGATGAAAATGGAAAGTGGATAGGTGAAAAAGTACAAAGTGTTAAAGTTAAAGATCTGTCTTCTTCATTTTATCCAATAAAACAAATAATACCTGAAAACGTTAAAGGCACTAAGAACGAACCCATTTTTGGGAATGCATTTTATCTTGAAACTGACAGAGGGTGCTCTGAACGATGTATGTTCTGTTTTGTAGGACATTGTAGATTTCCACGGATTGGAAGAAGCTATGAAAGTTTGGTGAAAATTATTGATGAAGCAAGTGAAGTGAATACTTTTGAGAAAGTTGTTATTTATGGAAGTGCTGTCGCTCAATCAGGACATTTAGGAAAGATAATAGAATATATTGTTTCTAAAGGATATGAAGTTTCTTGCTCTTCCTTTAGAGCAGATTATCTAACAGAAGAGTTGTTAACTGCATTGAAAAAGGGAAAACAGAGAACTTTAGCTCTTGCACCAGAAGCAGGAGATGAAAAACTTCGATTTGCAATAAATAAAAAAATGTCAGATGAGACAATATTTTCTGCACTTAAATTAGCTTGGGATTTGGATTTCAGACAATTGAAACTCTACATGATCTATGGTTTTCCTTGTGAAGAAGAGGATACCAATAGCTTATCTGTAGATTTTATCAGAGAAATTAGAGAGAATTATTTCACCTCTGGCAAGATATCTATCTCAATGAATCAATTCATAACAAAGGCACAAACTCCTTTTCAATTCACACAAATGTTGGACATTAAAAAATCAAAGGAGACTCAAAAGTGGTTTAGGAAAAATCTGTATCAATTGAAAAACGTTGATGTAGCCTTTTATGAACCAGAATGGGCTGTAATACAGAGAATACTATCTCTCAGAGATCACAATTACTTCCCTATTATTCAACAAATTGGAAAGATCGGAAACACTGTTGGGAATTGGAAAAAAGTCCTGAAAAGCGAAAATAAGGAGTTATCAGAAGAAGCTTTGTGGAAATATGATACAAAGGAAAATCTACCTTGGGACAACATACATAATACTCTAGATAAAAAGCATCTTATATCCTCTTACCGAAAATTCTGTAATCTAATGAAATGCTAGTTTTAATCAATAATTTTTTGCAAAAAGAATAATAATGATTTGGAATACTCTAATTTGAGAGATTAAAATTGAAAATTGATTTTCCATCTAATCTTGCTGATGCGAGAGAATTTCAGAGAAAGATTGCAGAACAAATAATCCTCAAAGACACAATAACTGAAATTAAATTAGTTGGGGCTTTGGATGTAGCATATAAAGAAAGCAAAGGTTATGTGGCTGGAATTATTTTTGATGTTGTCGAAAAGAAGATTGTAGAGAAAAAAACATTTTCAGACACAGTTCTATTTCCATATATTCCAACTTTCTTGTTTCTTAGAGAAGTCCCCTTCTTCCTAAAACTAATAGACCTTTTAGAACACGAACCTGATGTTTATTTTATAGATGGACATGGAGTAGCTCATCCTAAATTTGCTGGGTCTGCAACTGTTTTCAGTGTTCTTTGTGATAAACCTGCAATTGGAATTGCTAAGAAACCACTGAGACCATTTAGATATCAAAATACAAACGATAATTGTATTCAGAAGGTAATAGTAAACGAAAAGCATGTTGGTATCAGGTATCAACCTAACAAAAACTGGAAGCCAATATTTATTTCACCGGGCAATAAAATTTCTATTGAAACATCATTTGAATTAGTTAAACTAACTCTAACTCAAAAACAGAAATTACCTTATCCTCTTCACATCGCACACCTTTCAGCTGCAGAAGCTAAAATTCCTCATAATGGTTTACAAAAAAGCTGAATCTATAATTTCTCGCAATAAATTAAAGATATAAGTAAATCAGATTGAGATTGATCAGACAAAGAAAAACAGTAATTTTCCCATGTATTATTCTAGTATTAGAAACCACCTAGTTGTAATATTCTTTGATTATAGCAAATCTAAATTTTAACAAAATATTGGTATATTAATGCATTAGTTTTAATATTTATCATGCTAATATGCTGTTTTAGCTGAAAATCAAATATTTGTATTAATGCTTGTGGTTGCTTTATTTTCAACCATCACAGTTTTTGTGCAACTTTTTAAAAGAAGAAAAATAGGATATGATTTTTTTGTAAAGATTGCGTGTAAATTATAGAGAATAAGGATAAAGCCACTAAAACCGCATTTTATCTCTCTTCTTTCAAGTCGATTTCAAATAGATTTAAAAATGAAACATAAAGAATTGTTCTCAACCAATCGTGGAAATGGTATATGTGGCTATAGCAATTGAAAATCCCGGATTGAAACAAGGTCTTTTGGAAGGTTTACCACCAAGTGCGGTAACAATCTATAAAATAGTAACTGGAAAGGGTCCAATTACAAGTAGAGAAATTGTTGATATGTGCAATTTAGCTCCCAGAACAGTTCGACATGGATTAAAGCTTTTAGTTCGTGCTGGTTTAATTCAAAAGCTTCCTCATCTTCTTGATATGAGGTCATGTAAGTTCTATGTTGATTAAAAATCCATTTCCGTTTTTACTTGTAAAAAGAAGAAATTAAACTTCCACATCACTTGAGTGGAAGAGTACATCTCTATTTATTGCAGATTTAAATAACCCAAGAAGTAAATCATTAGTTGTTCTTACAGCAATTGGAACAGAGTCAGCAACTAGAAATGCGAAAATAGCTTCATTTGCTCCATCTAATATACCACAATAAACATCCTTTTTGTCATAATGCTTCAATTTCAAGCCTGGAAACCTTTCTAACAAAGGTCTCAAAATAGTCTGATGTTTGCTTTTTTCGAAGTAAGAAACAAGAGTAATACGTTGAGCTTTTGTATATTGCATCATTTCCTTTATTATTTCTTCGTCAACTTCAGGTGTTACCATAAGTAGCTCATATTTGGATCTCATAGCAATATCAGTTATACTTGCTTTGATTGCTTCTTCACCAACAATGATAGAAGTATTATGTTGTCCTTCAAATGAATAAGCGGAAGAGGCATTTTCAATTTGCTTTAATTCGTCCTCTCTGGTATTAATTACCTGATAAAATGTCATAGCTTTCTCGAGTAGCGAGTCTATTTGATTTGTAATAATCCCATCAACATCTTTGATAACAGCTGCTACTTGAGAAACTAGAGCATTAATTTGAAGCTCCTCTCCTTCTGTAACTTGTTGAACTATCTGATCTTTTTGTTCATCTTTGTAATCTTTCAGATGTTGTTTCTTGCCAGTAAGATCTTCAGAAAATTCCTCTTGCTTATTTGTAACATTTTGCTTGAATTGGACTACAGATTGCTGGATTTTTTCCTTTAGTTCTAAAGCTATTCTCTCTGAATCTTGCTTTGATTTACTCAATTCTTTTATGACTTCAGTTTGTAGTTTCTGTATCACTTGAGATTGGTCAACAAAATATGATTGCATATCTTTTTGAATTTCTTCGTTTGTGCTTGTAAGTTTCTCGTCTGTATTTTGTTTCAATTGTTCAGAAACATCTGAGCATGAATCATAAGCAGAAGTTGCATATTTCTCTGTTTCATTCTGAAGCAATTCTAAAATGTCGCTGGGTAGTAAATCAATTTTTTCAATTGTTACATCAGTCAGTTGATTCTTTTTAGTTCGAATTGTTGTTTCACCACTAATTTGGAAATGTTCTAGCTTTGAACGAATATCATCCCTTACAGAATTAAGAGCAAGTACATGTTGATCTATTAGTTGGAGACCACTTTCATTCAAGTCGTTTGCAAGATTTCTAACAGTATCTCTTGCATCAGTCAATGGTGATTCAATTTGTTTTCTTGCTTTACCTAGTTTCAAAACAGCAGATGTCTCAATACTATTAAGTGCTTCTGCAATTTTTGAGGACAAGAAATTTGTCTGTCTATCTATCTGTTCTACACTTCTTCTAAGTTCTTGAGTTTGCTTTATTTGGTCTGTAAATATTGTATTTACAGCTTGAGAAAGTTCATCTACAATACCCTTTGATTCATTAGTCCAAGCAGTATATGCTTCTTGCCAAACCTCATTGTAACTATCAGAGAAGGATTCTTGTATCTCTGTTACTTTGGCAACCAGCTCTTTAAGTTCATTATCAAGTGCAGGTGCAAGCTTCTCAAGAAATTCTTTATGATTGTCAGTATGAGCACTCAAACCGTTATTTATGGTTTGTTTCAGATTATCGAAAGTTTGCTTTGTTTTCTCGTTTATTGAGTTGATCAATTGATCACTTTGCTGTTTAGCAGAATGATGAAATTGGTTTACAAATGCATTGAGTTCCCCAACGTAGGTTTCCAATTGAGTTGAGAAAACAAGTGGTTGGTCCATTATTTGAGTGAGATAATTCTCAATATCAGATCTAGAACCTTCAATAAAGCTAACAGCTGCTTCTTCTGTTTCTTCACTATGTTCTACATATTTCTGATAAAGAGCATCAACGACCTGTTTTATTAGACCGCTAACAACATGAATATCAAAAACATGTCCCTCTCCTGTTAATTCAAGTGTCCCTCCAAATTTAGTCTTTTTTTCTTGGTATTCTTCTTTAGCACCTTTAAGTGATGTAATCACACCATCCAAGGAATAAAGAGCATCCTTCTCTACAACAATATATTCTTTAAGGAATGGAAGTGCCCCAAAATACTCAGGGGTACGACCTGCTGTTTTTTTCAAGAAGCCTAATTCTTCTAGATTTTTAACTGATTGAATCAGTGTAAGAGGATCCAATCCAGTAACTACTAGTAATTCTCCAATCGTAACTTTTCCTAAACCCAAAGTAGCAGCATATACTTTAATATCTGTTTCATTGAATCCTATACGAGCTAATAAGGGGGGAAGAATATCAATTTTTGACATTTAGTTCATCCTTCTTTGAAATTATTTTTCTGCAATTAACTAGGTATTTGTTTCCTACATAAGTTTTATTGCAGTATAGAAATAAATTATCTTACTTAAAAAGAATATACAAAAGGCAAAATATTCTAGATAGATTTAGACGTCTGTAACTCCCTGTCTAGGACATAAAATGAGGAGAAAGCATTCATCACATTTTGGTTTGGGAGCTTTACAAATCACTCGTCCATGAGAGATTAGTAAATGAGTTATCCCTCCCCATTTTTCTTCAGGAATAATTTCCATTAAATCTCTCTCAATTTTAACTGGATCTGTATAATCTGTAAAACCCAATCGGAAAGAAATCCTTTTGACATGTGTATCTACCGCAATTCCTTCATGTATCTCATACCAATCATTTAGTAGAACATTTGCAGTTTTTCTTCCGATTCCTGGTAGTTTTGTAAGTTCCTGGATAGTAGTAGGCACTTCAGAATTGTAATCTTGAACAAGTTTTGCTGACATTTCTTTGATGAACTTTGCTTTGTTCTTATACAGACCAACCTTAGCAATTGCCTTTTCGATTTCTTCTATGGGGGCTTGAGCGAAAGAACTGGGATCGGGATATCGAGCAAAGAGGTCCCGTGTAATAGAGTTGACTTGTTTATCAGTACTCTGGGCACTTAAGATTGTTGCAACTAGTAATTGAAATGAAGACTCATAGTTTGTTAATCCTCCTTTAAAACTTGGATAATGTTCCTCTAATAAATTTAGAATTTCTAGTTCGCGATTATAAGCTACATCACTCATTGAACCAAAAGAAATATAGAGCGTTTTATACTTTTTGAAAGAATAAACCTTGCTGTTCTTTTGTAAATAGCCTAGATTTAAAACCTTTTACACGGATAGAAATTTGAAATAAATAGTTGATTTTTTATGAATGAAATGTTAACAATTTGGTTTAATGATAATAAGAAGAGGATAGGGTTTATAGCTCTGAAAAGCTTTATCTTCGTAGCATTTTTTGCTATATTGCACTTTCTATATACAGTAGTACATCAGAACGTATTCTTTCAAGCAATAGCAGGAACAGATGAATCCGTTTTTCAACATCTGAAATTAGGATTTTTTGCATATTTGCTTCTAATAGGGGTTGAGTATCTAATAAAAAGAAAGAAAGTGGAAAATGTAAATTCATTTGTCTTTTCAAGATTGATATCAAGCTTGCTTGTGCCATGGATCATCTTTGTAGTATGGTACATTGTACCAGCATTTGTTGGTCATGAAATTGGATTGGCTAGAGAATTAGCTTGGGCATTAGTAGTTGTCTTCCTAACCGGAATCATGGCAGCTATTTTAGACGAAAATACAGAAAAAATAGAATTCAATCTTTCTATTAAAATCATAATAATATTCCTAATAGTTGTGTCCTTCATAATATTCATTTGGTTTTCATTTGAATTACCTTGGCTTGACGTATTTGAGAAACCTGGTGAACATTAAGAAGGCAAACTCATTTTTTTATTAAAACTGAGTTTGAAGACATTAAGATAAAACCTATTAGGATTTAGAATAGACGGTAGATAGAATTAACACAATGTATTTAAAGCAATGTAAACAATAGTTTCTATAGTGTTATTATTGTCGAACTAGGGGAAAATAATGGCGGCCGGACAAAGAAAAATATTCAAAATTACTCTACTCGGTGATGGAGCTGTGGGTAAAACATCTTTGAGAAAAACCTATCTAGGTGAAGGGTTCAAAGATGGTTATTCAATGACTATTGGAGCTGATTTTGCAGTTAAGCGTTTACGTATAGATGACCAAGATTTCGTTGCACAGATATGGGATCTTGCAGGACAACAAAGATTTTCAGCTGTTCGTGAAGTTTACTATAGAGGTACTTCTGGATGTTTGCTGGTTTTTGATATTTCTCGTCGTTCCAGTTTCGAAAACATTCCTTCTTGGATTGCCGAGTTGTTAAAAAACAATAGCAATCGAGTTGTTCCTATTGTTCTTATTGGAAACAAATCAGATCTACGAGCAACAGCGAAAGATCCTATTATGAGAGAACAATCAGAAGAATACGCCCGATCGCTTTCAAACTGGTCAGGTTTCTCTGTTCCTTATATTGAGACTTCAGCTAAAACTGGTGAAAATGTCGACGAAGCATTCAAAACATTACTCCAGAATATTGTTTTGTTCTACGAAAAACTTTATGCTCAACAATAATCTTTTCTTTTGTTTTATTTATCATTCTCAATTTTTATATTCATTGTCTCTTCATCAAATTCAGAATGGAGTGACACAGTACCATCCTCATTTACTTGTAGAATTTTCATTCCTTCAAGCTCTTGAATATATTTCTTTGTTTGAGATAACGATACGCCCAGTACAAATGATAACTGTATTGGAGCGATTACTCCCATCCTTCTCAACAAGTTTATAACATTGAATCTGGGGTCTGTTGTTACTAATCTTTCCAAGATATTTTTTTGATTTATCCACTTTGATTTTTCTTCATCTATTAGTTTAATTTTATCCTGGATGATCTTCTTTTCTGCTTCAATAGCAACAATCTGATCAGACAATTCATAAATCAGAGATTCCCTTTCATCTAATAGTAATTTGAGCATTTTCTCTTTCTCACTACTAGAAGCTGGTGATATTTGGTCTGCAATATTCCCAGATGCTTCATCTTCAGAAATCGAAACATCGTTCCGAGGAACATATCTTTTTTCAACATGATTTGGAGATACAGAAAACATGCTTGATAGAAAATTGAATAGCCTAAAGAATTCAGATTTCATTTCCGAAACAATCTGCTCAGAAGAATTTTCAAGTAAACCACTGATGTACTCAATTGCAGGATTAATTTCAAGAGGTTTCTTTCGTTTGGAGGTTTCAGAATTCTCTAGTCTTTCTCTTCTTAGTTTTGATTCCTTTGCAATTTGCACTTCTTCGGTAAGTTTTTCAATTTCGTTAGCAATTTCAACTAGTTCTGGTGCGTCTTCAAATTCCTTCTCTTCATTATGCTCCATTAGTACCACTATATTTTCGCAGTTGACTCTATCTTGAATCCTTCAGCCTCTGAAGGTGTTATATCTAGATTTTCACTAATGTATGCTACTCCCATCAGCTTTGTTATAGCAAATGTATCATTTATCCTGCTCCCTGAAGTATTTCTAGAGAAGTGGAAAATTCCTGTTGCAGCATTCATAATAATCCTTTCAGCAACTGGTTCCAGGACATCTTGAGGTAATAAGAAGAAATGGACACCACCAAGCTCTGTGAATGATAAAATAGTACTTCTTAGAAAATTAATCAATGCATTTGAATCTTCATCTAATCTATCTTCTTTCATCCACAATAAATCATCAAAAACACTAAAACAATTCTTTTTTTGATTTTCCTTAACATGAAGCATTCTGTCTATGACGCGTTTTACATATGTTTTGCGCTTCACTTCAATCTTACCTAGTTTCATTGTAGATGTCATTGCTGAGCTTGAAAGATCAAACATATTTTCAAAAAACCAGTTTTTACCTTCGTAAGGAGTTACATCCCATTCATACGCTTGAAAGGAGTTCAATACATGATTGTATGGTCTGCTACTGTGTACATAAAAAACAGTATTGTCCTCTTTCTTTTGTGCCCAATTCAATAGTATTCTTTGAACAAAAAGTGTAGGAATTACGGTTCCTGAGGGATAGCTAACAAGAATAAGTGAACCCTTAGGTAGTCCACGACGAGAGGACATTTCCATTCCAAGTTTGTGATCTAATGACCTAATTCCAGTTAGAATTAGTTCTCCTCTCGAGTCTACTGCAGCCTTTTTTTTACCTATTCTTTCTATTCCTTCTTTTGTTGAATTTGAATCCATTGACATTCCTCAGGTAATATTGAAATTAGAATTGCTCTAATTCTCGCAAAGCTAGCTCCAAATCTGAAATAAACTCATCTTGAACTTTCTTTTCTTCCACTACTACTGGTTCAACTGGAGCAGCAGCTGGTGTGGGTTTAGCTTCTGGAGCAGGTACAGGTTTTGCTTCAACATCTAATATGTTTCTTATTTTCTCAGCAGCCATTTTCATGGTTCGTCTAACCATACCAAGAGCTACACCAGTATCAGTAATAAGACACAACACTGTACTTCCACAACTAGCAACTAGAATTAATCCGTCTTCAAATTCTGAAATAATAATATCTAATACATTTAATCCTACATTTTGACCTTGCTGTTCACTAGCTAAATAAACTGCGCTAGCAATAGCTCCTAAAGCTTCTGTCTCGAATTCATCAAAAGCAAAACGAGAAGAATATGCAAGTGTTAATCCTGTCTTATCTGCTAATATTACATGGTTGATATTAGCATCACTTGTTATAATCTCATGTAGAATTGCATTTATTTGGTCAGCACCATACAATTAAATCACCAAGAGTATTTGAATCTCTATATGTCTTATTTGTGCTTACAATATATAAAGATTTCAAAAGTTGTAGCCATGATTTTTTTTCTCAAGGAACTTTTTTAAACACATTGTACATTATAAAATTATGTCAAAAATCTCATTTCCTGTTATAATCTTAAATTACAAAAATTATCTTGAAACCGTAGGTGAGAGAGGTCTGAATCTCTCAAAAATCGCTGAAGACGTAGCTAAGGAAGTTGGTGTTGAAATCGCAGTATGTCCTCAAACTGTTGATTTAAAACAAATCTCGCAATCTGTTGAAATTCCTGTATTAGCACAACATGTAGATTTCAATGAACCAGGAAGTTTTACTGGAAATAATCTAATGGAAGCTCTACGGGAAAATGGAACTGTAGGATCATTAGTAAATCATTCAGAACACAGAATAACTCTGGCTAATATTGAAAGGATTGTTACGAAAGCAAAAGACCTTGGTTTCTTTACTTGTGTATGCTCAAATAATTTGCAAACAAGCAAAGCTGTCTCTGCATTAGCTCCAATTGCTTGTGCAATGGAACCTCCTGAGCTTATTGGAAGTGGTGTTTCTGTAACCACTAAACCAGATTTAGTAAAAGAAACCATAAAGGCTATTCAAGAAATAAATACATCTGTTCAGCCATTAGTTGGTGCTGGTGTATCGACTTCGCAAGATGTTTCAGAAGCTCTAAAATTAGGAGCAAAAGGAGTACTACTAGCATCAGGTTTTGTGAAAGCAAAAGATCCTAAAGAAATTCTAAATAAAATGGCAAATGCAATGATTGAGAGCTGATATTAAGAAATAGAGGAATGGGAAATTAATCAGTTCTTTTCCACATTAATTTTTCTCCTTGTTTGATATTCATCAATATTCCACCCTCTTCCATTTGTTGCAATGATTTTTGAAATTCTTCTTTTGATAAGGGAGGATTTCCTTGCTTTAATGCTGCAAACTGACATGATGCAAAAATAGCATCTTCAAACATGAATTTAGATGATCCAAAAGATTCAAGAATTAAATCTAGATTGGGAATATCTGCATTTTGTGGAACTGCTTTTGGTGTTTCTTCAACATCATCTTCAGCAACTGCTTTAGTTGGTTTAGCTTTTTGAGCTGGTTTAACTTCTTTGCTGATGTTTGAAACAATTAAATCAACAATTAATTTACTCAGACTTTTTCCTTCTTTTTGTTCTCCAAAACCATATAATTCCGCTAGCCATTGAGCTGCATGAGATATATATGATTCAACAGATTCAAAGGATTTCTCTTCAACTAATTTTGTTATATACTCAAACAAACCTTCTGGAATATTTATTTCAAGATTTTTCATGTATGTATCCTCAGTTATGCTATATAAATTGTCAATTGAAATTAGTATTGGTACGACTTTAAATGTTTTTTCTTGAATGCTATTGCCTTTGATAAAAAAGATTGATAATGGCGTCCTACGTTTTTCTCTATCCTATGTGTGAAGAGCACATCTAAGCCGTCTCAACCAGTCATTCGCCAATGTAAGAACGATATAATAAAGTTAAATATTTCGATTCAAAATAAGAAATTAACTTGTAGTCTTCCTTCCTCGCTTATATATTGTAAAACCACACTTACCACAAGTTTGACGATCAGGATGCTCAGCCATGTAAACAGAATCACCACAGCGTTCACATACTTTCTTCTTTCTTGTTACTGTATCCCCTTCAACTTTGTACCTTTTATGTGTTGAACTCATTATTATCACCAATTACTCTGCTTGTTTTTCTCCAACGATTCCGGATCTTTTTAGAAGATATTCTTTCTCTACAAGTTTAGCTCTGTCTGAGCTTTCATAAATGTGAACTAGTGCTTTACTACGTCCGACACCATACTTAGCTTGCATTTTTATTAGAACAACTTGGTTTCTCTCTTTGTTCATTTGAGCAGCTATTTTCGAGAGGAATGAATCTCTTGTTGGAACAGGTTGACCAAGATGCTCAATTGCTGCCTCTACTTCTATCCGTTCCAGTAATTTGTTCTCTGTTTTCTTGACAATTTCAATTTTCATCAATCTTCACCATTTTTCGCATTAAATTCTTAATTTTCTGCTTTATTTCTTCATTAACGGTTACTACTACTAATCCTTCATTTGGTTGTCCATATAAGACTTTTGAATTGAGAGGAGCTTCATAAATGACAGGTAGGACTAGTAAATCCTCTTCCCCCTCTATTCTAATAATAATTTTGATATCAGATATTTTCAAAGCTTTCTTAATTTCACTCCATGCTTTAGCTGTTATTGTTCCAGCAGGGTTTTCTGCTTCTACAATTTCGAAATTACTGATATCAATCAGAGAAATTCTTTTTCTCTGAACATGTTCATCAACAACTGCAAGATCAGGTATTAATTTATTGTTAAGAAGAACCTCAGTTGTTACATCACCAACTGTGATAACTTTAGTTATTGAATCATCTTCAGATAGAGAAGAAATTATTTTTTTTATTTTCTCCTCGGTTTCATATAACGGACCTAGAGGTTTTTTAAAATACTCTCGTTGATTCTCAGGCAGAATATAACTACCTGATTTCATAGGGGGCACGAGTTTCACCGAACTCGAAGTGCATAATGTCCTTTCTTTGTGATTTTCATTTGTTTTGAAACATCACTATCATCTGGATTTAAAATAAAAACTTCACCAGTATACTCAGAAGAAAGATCTTGTGTTTTGCAGTTTGGACAAATACTTGCAGTCTTTTCAGTTATTAAGTGACATACACGACAAGCTTTGGACATCTATGAATCCTCCTTTTTGGCAGAACCTTTACCCTTTAACTCTTTTTTCCACTCTTCAATCCATTCGTTGGCTCCAAGAGAACTTTGTCTCATGCTTAAACCTACACGAATAGCCGATTTACCAATGCTTACAGCAATCACTCTAGCTCTTACACGAGTATTAACTAATAAATCACGTTTTGATTTATCTCCACGGAGTACTGCGTTCTTTGGTATGTAACGGAAATAATCATCTGCTATTTGGGATACATGGCAAAGTGCATCGATTGTTCCAATTCTGACAAATGCTCCAAAATCAACACATTCAACAACCTCACCTGAAACTACTTCACCAATTTCTGGAAGATAGCATAGTAATCCAAAATCAGTTTCATAATAAGCTCCTCCATCTCCAGAAATCAACTTACCTTGATAGATTTCATCTATTCCTGTAACAGCAACTATAAAACCTAAATCAGGATCAATTTTCCCTTCAAAGCTATCTCTAGCTATTTCAGCAAGAACATGAGATAGGTCCTCATCAAACCTGTTTGGTGGAACTCTCAATGTATCTCGAACATTTACGCTGTAATACACGATAAAATCATCTCTTTTCTTCTACATTGCTGGTTCTGTCCAATTATTTTTAAACATACTTATTGCAAAGATATTTCTTATTTAAATTGTAAATATGCTCTTCTAAAGAAAAATATCCTCTATTACTCATATTCTTCAGAGGAATCAGATGAATATCATAACAAACGAAACACAAAGTTTTTGATATACAACATCTGGTGAAAATACAGTCTTAATATGTAAACTATCAAAATTATACACAAAGTTTACTATTGAATAACGAGGAAAAATTAATGAGCAAACAAGATTCCCCTGTGAAAGAAGAAAAAGCAACTTCTAAACCAGAAAAGGAAAAAAAAGAAGATGCCAAAATAAGGCAACCTGTTGTCAATATTGGTACTATTGGACATGTTGATAATGGTAAATCAACCTTGGTACAAGCATTAACAGGAAAATTCCCAGATGATCATTCTGAGGAGCTAAAACGAGGAATTTCAATTCGATTGGGTTATGCTGATACAGAGTTTCGAAAATGTCCTAAATGTCCTGAACCTGATGCATACACAATTGATGAAAAATGTCCAAAATGTGGAACTCCTTCTAAATTTCTAAGGAGAGTATCTTTTGTAGATTGCCCAGGACATGAAGTTCTGATGGCAACATTGTTATCAGGAGCTACTCTAATGAATGGTGCTATTCTTCTAATCGCAGCTAATTCCAGATGTCCTCAACCTCAAACAAGAGAACATCTTGCAGCCATGGAAATCTTGCAAATCCCTAATATCGTAATTGCTCAGAATAAAATTGAACTTGTTTCAGAAGAAGAAGCTAAAAGAAATTACAAAGAAATTCAAGATTTTACTAAAGGAACCATCGCAGAAAACGCTCCTATAATTCCAATCAGTGCTATGCACAAAGCAAATCTTGATGTTCTTATTTGTGAAATCGAAAAAAACATACCAACACCAGAACTAGATATAGACAGTCCCTTGGAAATGCATATCGCAAGATCTTTTGATATTAATAGACCCGGAACAAAACCTGCTAAGCTTAAAGGTGGTGCTTTAGGTGGTACCATAATTCAAGGACAAATAAAAGTAGGTGAGGAGATAGAAATTGTTCCAGGAATCACAGTAAAAAAGAGCAACAAAAGCGTGTATGTTCCAATTAAAACAAAAGTTGTAAGCATTTCAATAGGAGAACAAGGACTAGTAAAAAGTGCACATTCAGGTGGATTGGTTGGAATAGGAACAGAACTAGACCCTTCATTTGTCAAGGCAGATAAAATGGCAGGAAATATAATAACAAATCCGGATCATGCTCCTCCAATTCGTTCAACTTTATCACTTTCAGTCCGTCTAATGGAATTTGTAGTAGGATCTGAGGAAATAACTAAAGTTCAGCCATTAGCTCAAGGAGAAACACTAATGCTTAATGTTGGAACAGCTAAAACAGCTGGTGTCATAACAGAAATTAAAGGAAAAGAAGCTAAAATTAAATTGAGTAGAGAAGTAGCAGCTCAACAGAATAGTAGAATTGCAATATCTCGAAGAATTTCTGGCAGATTTCGTTTAATTGGCGTTGGTGAAATTTTAGATTAATGTTTGGTGATAATCACATGTTAGTAATACTTGATTCTAGCATGTTAATGTTACCCCTAGAAAAAAAGATTAACTTAACTTTGGAATTAGAGAGGATTATTTCTTCTTCTTTTACTATAGTTGTACCACGTATAGTTTTAGTTGAATTAGAGAAACTTGAAGAGAAGGGAAAAACTTCTCTCAAGCAAAAAGCGATATTTGCACAACAACTTGCCAAAAGCTTTGAAATTTTAGATTCAGAAATAGATGGAAATGCAGATTCAGAACTTGAAAGACTGGCAGAAAAATATAGTGCAATTGTAGCAACAAATGATTCTGAGCTCCGTTCGAAATTAAGGAAAAGAGGTTTAGCTGTGATTGCTTTAAGGGGAGATAATCGTTTAGAACTCTTTGGACAAGAAGCACAGTAGTATTTCGGGTTGAGTAGGGGATAAAAAGTTGGTAGTTAGCAAAAGTCTTATTTATTTTATCTAATCACTTACTTAAAATCAATTCTTAAATTTGAATTGAGTTAAAACAAGCATGAGGTAATCATATTGGAGATTGAGAACATATTTCCTGAATTGAAAGAAGTAAATGATGAAGAATTACGTGATAAAGTACTTAAATCACTTGAAAAAGCAATTAAGTTAGGAGGATGGGAAGAAAAAGACCTTCAATTTATCCCGGCTACTCTTCTAATACCACAGCTGATATCTCAAGATTTAACTCCCAAAATAACATTAGTGGACCATATTCGAGCTGTAACCCAGCTTTGTATCAAAACATACGCAATTTATGAGACATTAGGATTGGGAGATAAGTTGAATAGAGATGAACTGATAGCAGGAGCATTGCTTCACGATGTTGGAAAATTCATAGAGTATGAAAAGGACGCATCTGGTAAAATTGTTCAAACAACCGAAGGGAAGAGAATACGACATCCTGCCATGGGATTGGAAATTGTATTTGAATTTAATCTTCCAATGATAGTTCGACAAGCAATCGTCTTCCATAGTAAAGAAGGAGATCAAATCAATAGATTTCCAGAAGTCGATATAATTCATCGTGTTGATTTCCTCTGCTTTTCTCCAATAAAGAAAATCTTTGAATAGGGGTTTAAAAGTAAAGAAAGGTGTATTCATAATGAAGAAGTATAAAATCGCAGTTTTACCTGGTGATGGTGTAGGAGTAGATGTAACAGAAGCAGCTATCAAGGTTCTTGATACTGTTGGCTTTAGTGAAAAAGCTGAATATACATATGGAGATATTGGATGGGAATTCTGGTGTAAAGAAGGAAATCCTCTACCCGATAGAACAATTGAGTTATTGAAGAATTCAGATTGCTCTCTTTTTTCAGCAATTACATCAAAACCAAAAGAAGAAGCAGCAAAAGAATTAGCTCCAGAATTGCAAGATAAGGGACTTGTTTATTTCAGCCCAATTGTTAAATTGAGACAATTATTCGATCTATATGTCAATTTACGCCCTTGCAAAGCATATCCTGGTAATCCTCTAAATTATAGAGATGATATTGATTTAGTTGTCTTTCGAGAAAATACTGAAGGACTCTATGTTGGAATAGAATGGCATCCTGTACCAGAAGAAGTGATGAAAACTTTTGTAGAAAATCATCCAAAAGCAAAAAGATTTGCAGATGCTAATCTTGAAGATGTCGCAATATCCACAAGAATTTTCACTAGAGGTGGAGTTCAAAGGATTCTAAAAGCAAGCATGGATTATGCTAAAGAATTTGATTATCCTACTGTCACTGTTGTCGAAAAACCAAATGTAATTAGAGAAACTAGTGGATTGATGATAAGAGAAGCCAGAAAACTTGTCAAAGGATATGAAAATTTAGAATTATGGGAAACCAACATTGATGCAATGGCCATGTGGTTAGTTAAAAATCCACAAAATTATGGGGTGCTAGTTGCTTCAAATATGTTTGGGGACATTGTATCTGATTTAGCAGCTCAACTAATAGGGGGTCTTGGATTCGCTTGTTCTGGAAATATTGGAGAGAATTTTGCGGTTTTCGAACCAACTCATGGATCAGCTCCAAAATATATTGGTATGAATAAAGTAAATCCAATAGCCCAAATACTTGCTGCGAAAATGATGCTAGATTGGCTTGGAGAAAAAGAAATGGCTAAGAAAATTGATGAAGCAGTTGCAAAGGTCATTTTAGAAGGTATTCATAGAACCTATGACATGGGTGGAGACACTACAACAACTGGAATGGCGGATGCCATCTGTGAAAAAATTAAAGAAAT
Source organism: Candidatus Heimdallarchaeota archaeon (assembly GCA_016839875.1). The sequence continues at coordinate 39,157 of JAEOTK010000223.1, read as the reverse complement.
GAATTAGAGATAATCCTTTTTTTCCTTTATTTTTCTTGCTTTTTCTTTTATATTTTAACAATAGAAATTGTATGTTGTAAACACATAGAGATATCCTTATTACCCTCTTTTTAGTTTGAGAAAATGTAAGAAATGGTAGGCTTCACTTTAATTGAAAAAATTATCAAATCGCACTCTGATGTATCTGATGAGGAGATATATCCTGGAAATATCTTATGGATAGATCTAGATTTAGTTACTGCAAGAGACTACGCAGGACCACAAGTAATTGATTTATTTCAGAAAAATTACCCTGGTTCCAAAACTTTTGATAATAGTAAAATAATTTTCACCCCTGATTGTTATCCTTATGGAAATGACCCAAAACATGCAATAGACCAAGAAAAAATTCGTGTTTTTGCTAAAGAACACGATATTGAAGTTACAGATTTGGGATCAGGTATAGGTTCTCATTTACTATTTCGCAGGGGATATGCAAAACCAGGAGATATTGCTTTTGGAGCTGATAGCCATTATAACATCTTAGGGGCATTAGGAATTCTTGGTCAAGGTGCGGGAGACGTAATGCTTGCATTCTCAATTAAAACAGGTAAATCCTGGATTAAAATCCCAGAAACCATAAAAGTAGTTCTTAAAGGAGAGTACAAATGGCCTACTACTTCGAAAGATCTTGCATTATATGTTCTCAAACAGCTACACGAGTATGGAATAACAGGAAAAGCTGTTGAATTTTATGGACCTATAATTTCAAAGCTTAGTGTTGAAGATAGAGTCACTTTATGCTCTTTAATAACCGAGGCATCAGGAGTTATAGGATTTGTTCCCCCTGATGAAGTTATATCTGAATATTATAAACAACTTAATCTTGAAACGAAAACAATCAAAGCTGATGCAGATGCAAACTATTCTGATGAGCTTGAAATAGACATACAAGATCTAGGAATTCATGTTGCTTGTCCCCCCCATCCACATAATGTAAAACCAATAGAAGAAGTATTGGGGACTGAGATTAATTCAATTGTGATTGGATCTTGTACAAATGGTTCAGCAATAGACATTCAACAAGCAGCTGAAGTATTGAAAAATAAGAAAATACACGAAAACTTGCGTTTTGGGATAGTGCCAGCTACAAGAGAGGATTTCGTTGATCTAAACTCTGATGGGACAATGGCAACAATTTTAGCAGCCGGAGGAAATTTCTTTGGAGCTGGTTGTTCTACTTGTGCTAAAGGTCAATATGGACTGACTGGAGGAAAAACAACTGTCACCATGACAACAGGTAATCGCAATACCCAAGGAAAAATCGGTCCAGGAGATGTTTATTTAGCAAGTCCTATTGTAGCAGCTGCTACAGCAATTAAGGGAAAAATTGCTATCCCTGAAAAAAAAGGTGATTAGATGTCAGTAGAAAAAATAAGTGGTGGAGTTACATTAGTTAGAGTTGATGATATCGACACAGATCAGATTTTTCATCAATCACTATTAACTATTCATGATCCTGAAGAGATAAAACCTCATATTTTGGGGAATTTACCAGGATATGAAAATTTTAGAAAAGAAAATCATGAAAACAAAATAATGATTGTTGGAAAGAATTTTGGAAAAGGTTCAACAAGACAACAAGCAGTAACTGGTTTTATTGCATATAAGATATTAGCAATAATCGGTGAATCCTTTGGACCAATATACTATAGCAACGCTGTGAATTCAGGGTTGTTATTAATAGAAGCTCCCGGTATTTCTGAATTCGCAATTAGTGACCAAGATATTCTGGAAGTTGATTTTTTGACATCTACAATTCTAAATAAAAACACTGGCGATAGCATAAAATGCAAACCTATTCCTAAACCGGTTCTAGATATTATTAGTGCTGGTGGATTGCTGGAATTAGGTAAAGAAAGCAAATGATTTTTGAAGGGTTCGAAATGAAAGGAAAAACTTATTCTGAAAAGCTATTTTCAATGAAATCAGGACAAGAGGTTAATGCTGGTGATATTGTTTATTCAGAACCAGATCTTATCTTATCACACGATAATTCCGCATCTATTGAAAAAACATTTCAAAAAATGGGTGGAACACAGATTAAGCATCCTAATCGTTTAGTTATTGTTCTGGATCATGATTCTCCACCTACTAGTTCAAAAATAGCAAATGATCATCAAAGTATAAGAGAACTAGTAGATAGAGAAGAAATAGTTAATTTTTATGATGAAGGGAGAGGAATTTGTCATCAATTAATGTCAAACCATGCATTGCCAAATATGTTAATTGTTGGTTCTGATTCTCACACTTGCACTAGTGGAGCTTTTGCAGCTTTTGCTGCAGGAATAGATAGAACAGAAACTGCAGGTTTATGGTTAACTGGGAAAACATGGTTCAGGGTACCAGAAACCATAATGATTGAATTAACTGGAAAATTACCATCTGGAGTTTATGCTAAAGACCTTGCTTTATACATTATGAATGTTATAGGTGCAGCAGGAGCTACCTATATGGCTATTGAGTTTCATGGTGAAGGAGTGGAAACACTCAGTATCTCGGAACGTATGACGCTTACAAACTTAGCATCTGAAATGGGAGCTAAAACAGCAATATTTCCTCCAGATGAAATACTAATTGAGTGGTTGAAAGAAAAACATAAAACAGACGATAAAATTCCAAAAGAGAATTTGATTTGGTCAGATAAGGATGCGAATTATATTCAAGTACTCAAAATCAACATGGATGATTTGGAGCCTTTGGTTGCTGTTCCACATCAAGTAGATAATGCAAGTTTAATCAAGGATATTGGTGAAGTACATATTCAACAAGCTTTTCTTGGAACTTGTACTAACGCACGTTTAGATGATTTAACTATTGCAGCATCTATATTGAAAGGAAGAAAAGTAAAATCAGGAGTTCAACTCCTAGTAGCACCAGCATCTCATGAAATTTATCTCAAAGCTATGGAAGAAGGAACTATTCAAATTCTTGTTGAAGCTGGAGCAACAATCCTATCATGTAGTTGCGGACCTTGTCTTGGAAAAGGACAAGGGATACCAGCAGATGGATGGAATGTTGTATCAACTGCAAACAGAAATTTTCTAGGAAGAATGGGTAATAAAAAATCATCCATTTTCTTAGCATCTCCAGCTACTGTTGCTTCCTCTGCAATAGAAGGAAAAATTGTTGACCCCAGAAAGTACCTATCGGCAGAGATTGAACCAAAAACGACACGATTAAAGCTCCAATCTCGAATTGCTGAAACAAAAGAGATTACAATTGCTTCCGATGATGACAGATACAATCAAAATGTCTGGAATTATCGTGATGTTGATGATTTTAATACTGATCTAATGTTTGCTGGTGGATTAACATATGATATTAAATCATCTGATGGAGAGAAAATAGTACCCCATCTATTCAAAGGCTTAGATGAATCGTTTGCATCTAGAATAAAAGAGGGGGATGTACTAGTTGGAGGAGCGAATTTTGGATGTGGTTCATCAAGAGAACATCCTGCAGTTGGTTTATCTTATGCAGGAATAAAAGCAGTTATTGTAAAATCAGTAGCTAGAATTTTCTATAGATCTTCCATAAATCAAGGTTTACCAATCATAGTTCATCCAGAATTCGTTGAGAGATTCAATAGAGATTCTCCAATTACTGTTGATCTAGAAAAAGGTGAGATAGTTAATGGCGATCAAACATTCACATTTCCAAAATTACCTAAAGAATTACTTGGCATTTTCAATGCTGGAGGACTAATTAGCTATTATAGGAAAGAATATTCAAAATAAGGGGATAGAAATGAAATTATATGAACACGAAGCCAAATATATTTTTGATAAATTTGGATTGATAGTTCCAAAACAGATTGCGGTTTTAGAAAATGAAACTGAATTGAGTGATTTTACCATAAACTTCCCTATAATGATTAAAGCAATGGTGTTAATAGGAGGAAGAGGTAAAGCTGGAGGAATAAAAAAAGCAAATAATATTGATGAAACAAGGAAAGCAATAGCAGAATTATTTGGTTTAACTATTCATGGTTATCCAGTTGAGAAGATATTACTAGAAGAAGCAGTAGATGTTGAAAGTGAGATATATCTTTCAATTACAACAGATCCTGCAACATTCGATATTGTTCTAGTTACATCTGCAAGTGGGGGTGTGGATATTGAAGAAGTTGCTCGAACAACACCTGAAGAAATCTGGAAGAAAATATTAACTAATAATCCAATGACTCTACCAGAAGGTGTTGCAGAAGAAGCAGCTAGTTTCTTAGGAGGAAAAAATCCAAAGTTAAAAGCAGTAGAATCAAAAATAATCTCAACCATAACTAAACTTTATTCTGCTTTCCAAAAGATCGAAGCTAAAATTTGCGAAATAAATCCTCTAATCCACACTAAAGATGACAACATTATCGCTGCAGATGCAAAGTTTGTAGTAGATGATAATAGTTTGTACAGACAAACCTCTTTGTTAAAATCCATAGATATTGATCCAAATAGCAAAAGGCATGACATTTCCGAACAGACATACTATGAAGAGCAAGCATACAAAATTGGTTTCCCCTATCTTGATTTACTAGAAAATCCTGAGAACTTCGTAAAGGATGAAGATAGATTATATGTTGGATTGGTTCCAGGAGGAGCAGGATATGGAATTTTCTCAATCGATGAAGTTGTGAATGTTGGAGATCGATATTTTGATGGCAAAGTTGTACCTATAAATTTCATGGATAGTGGAGGAGGACCATCACTAAGCAAAGTTGCAGATATGTTTCATCTACTGATGGATCATCCAGCTACTGATTTAATTATAACAAGCAGATTCGGTGGTATTTCTAGCTGTGATATCTTTATTCAAGGTTTAATTATGTCTTTAAGAGATAGATACATGAAGAAAAAAAGAATGATTCCTGTATTTGGCAGAATGGTAGGTACAGATTTAGCTGCTGCTCGGGCATTTTATGAAAAGGCAAAACGAGAAACACCAGAACCTTTGAAAGATTTGCACATAGTTGTTGGAAATCAGAAAATCATGGCAGATGTAATTAAAGATGGACTAGAATATGGCTTCAAGAGGAAAGAGCTGATTCAGAAAGGGGTTGAATAGATGACTAGATATAATTTAGATGCAGATCAAGGACTTCTTTATTATTTTATTAAGCAAATTAGACCAGAGTTAGCAGGGAAAATAAAGGAAACCAAGAAAATTGAAACCATGATTGTTGGTCTTGGAAGACAAGGTACTAGACACGCACAACTCATGATGGAATATGGAACTGACGTGACTTGTGGAATAGCTCCCGGAAGAGGAGGAACCAAAGTACATGAAATCATTCCAGTTTATGAAAACGCAAATGAAGCAATACAGAATCATCCCAACATTGCAGTAGCAAGTATCTGGAAGCATTACTCTTCTGCTAAAGATGCAACTATAGAAGTAATAAGAGCAGGCATACCAATAGTAGTTTTAATTTCAGAATTTATTCCTTTAAGAGATGTCAGGGATATTTTAGTTGAAGCTAGGAAATATAAAACCATACTCTTTGGAGGAAATACACCAGGTATAATTTTCCCACCAGAAGGAATTAAAATAGGTATGCTCCCAGACATTTTCCAAGCACAGGACATTAATAATGAAATTGGTCCAAAGGGAGTTACTATACTCTCCAGAAGTGGAGCAATCCTTTACCATTTATCCGACGCATTAGCTAGTGCAGGTATTGCACAAAATGGTGTGTTGGGAGTAGGAGGAGATGGAGCAATTGGTTCTCGTTTTGTTGATTTAGTTTCTAGAATAATGGAGTATGAACATACAGATCTTGTTGTTATCGCTGGAGAAATTGGTGGAATGCAAGAAGAACTTCTAGCAATGGACATCGCATCACACCCAGATAAATATTCAAAACCTTTAGTAGCATTAATCTCTGGTGCAAATGCGCCTGAAGGAAAAACTATGGGGCATGCAGGAGCTGTAATTGCACCAGGTCAAAAATATGGGACCTATCTGTCAAAAAAGGAATCACTTCAAGATGCAGGGGTCACAGTAGTAAATCATCAAAGAGATTTAATCAAAGTTGTTAAAGAGAAATTGAATAAATCATATTTTGAAATAGAAGATTACTATGAAAAAATGCGTAAAAAATGGGATGCTAGACCGCCAGAAAAAACATGGGGAACACTGATAACTAATGTAATGCCCAATAATCTTATTATTCATGGTTATCCACTTCAAAAAATTATCTCAAAGAAAGGATTACTTGAAACAGCTTATTTGCTGCAGAAAGGAGAGCTTCCAGAAAAGAGTGATTTACTTAGAATGGAAGAAATCGCATTTCAAGCTGTTAAGGAAGAATTTCCGAATAATGAAGCAGTTCCACAAACATCTGATGTTTCAAAAATGATAGGATCATTTCTTTTATTAGATAAACATCTTTCTGAATATGTTGGAAAAAACGATGATGAAACTGAAATTGTAGCTTATGCTCTTGGTAGAGTTCTAAAATACCTTTCTCTTGTATTTGGTAATCATGAAAGTCTAATGGATGTTCAAGATAAGAAATCTTTTGCAGAATTGATTTATTTAGGATTGGTTGGAGAAAAAACTCCAGATTCGTTGAAAACTAGACTTCTCGAAGCTATGATTACAGCATGTGTTGATCATGGAACAACACCTCCATCTGCTCAAGCAACACGCATTCTAGCTTCAACAAGAGCTGATTATGGAGTTGCATTGTCCGCTGGGATTCAAGCAATCACAGATGTCCACGGTGGAGCAGGGCAAAAAGCCGCAGAATTCTTTTTATCTGTTGTTGATACAGCGAAAGAAAGAAGTATTGATTTAGAAGAAGCTACTTTTGAATTGATAAGTGACACAATCAAAACAGGTAAAAGAATTGAAGGATTAGGTCATCGAATTCATACACAAGATCCAAGAAGAGATGTTCTATGGCAACTTGCAGAAGAAGCAGGTTATGCAAAGAAATGTGTTTTAGTTTCAAAACGAATAAGCGATGTTTTCTTCAGAGTAAGAGGAATGAATTTGCCAATCAACGTAGATGGAGTAATAGGAGCAATTGCTGCAGATATGGAAATAGATCCGAAATTGGCAAAAGCGATTTTTGTTTTTGGAAGAGTTGCGGGTTTGACTGCACATTATCATGAAGAAGTCAATTCACAACCGCAAATGAGAAGAATTGCATTTGATAAGGCGTTATACAAAGGACATCCCATTCGAGAAATAGAATAAGTTGAAAATGATGAAAAACCTATCATTTGAGATTATAGGTGACACATTAATCATAAGAGATACTGCAGATAAAGAAACATTGAGGAATTTTGCTGAAGAAAAGATGAATAAACATCCATATCTAAAATCTGCAGTTTTGCAAACCTCAAAAATCCAAGGACAGAAACGTATTAGACATTTGGAAACCATTCTTGGAAGTCAATCTTTTGAGACAACACATAAAGAACATGGATGCGTATATCGAATGAATCTATTACATTCATTTTTTTCTCCTAGACTTAGTTTTGAGCGTCAAAGAATAGCAAATTTAGTAGAAAAAAATGAAATTGTGTTAAATTTCTTCTCTGGAGTGGGTCCATTTAGTATAGCAATTGCATCTAAGCAGAAGGAATGTATTGTTCACAGCATTGAGATAAATGAAATTGCATACAGATATCTATGCCAGAACATTCTAATGAATAATTGCCAAAATAGAGTTTTTCCTTATCTTGGAGATGCCTTTGAGATAGTTCAAAAATACTTCATAAATAGTGTTAGTAGAATTGTCCTTCCTCTACCTTTAGAGTCTCAAAAATCCTTACCAATCTCTTGTAAAGCATTAAAGAATGGAAAAGGGATAATACACTGGCAAATCACTGAACATTTAGAATCCAAAAAAATACCCCTAGATGAGATTCAAGATAAAATCCAATCTATCTTTGATGATAACAAAATGAAACTAAAATATAATGTGGAATCTGCTAAAATAATTCGATGGATAGCACCAAGGATTGCACACATTGCAATTGATCTAAACATTGGTGATTGTGAATAGACTCACATAATCTGCACTAAGTTCTAGTTCAGGATAATAAGCTTGACAAGTTAAAATAATCTCATTCTTTCCTCTTGTTTCAGTCAAAAAATTCAATAGATCTTCTATTTCCATTAATCCTGACTCAAATAGAAGATCGAGGTTTGAGATTAGACACACGTGGTTATTAACAGTTAGAATTTTATCAAATATCAGATCCTTAATGTTCTTATCATCAGTAATGGACAGGATATTTATAGGAACAGAGAGATCTTCATTGAGAGATGCAACCCAGTTAAATGCATCATCAATTACATAAGCTAAAATATCTTTTGAGTGTCCTGCAGCTCTGATTAACGTCCCTAATCCAGTATGAAACGTTTGAATTCTATCACCATAATAATAATGAATCAAGAGAGACACTCCACCATCCCTTCTTATTAAGAATCTTGGGTTTGGAGTTTATCAAAATATCTCTTATATCCATCTAAAGTATCTTCTATTCGTAGCATATGTTGCTCAGCTTTTATTCTTAGCTCCTGCCATTCATCTTCATCGATTTTTTCAGAATTAAGCGCTTGTTCTAACTGTTGAATCCTTTCAATAGCTTTTTGCCTTCTTGTCTCTAAGTGCAAAATTACATCTTGAATATCATCTGTTTGAACAGGCGGTCTTTCTGCTTCTCCAGTTTCAGCTTCTATGAGTTTTGTAAGTGGGGATTTCTCATCTTCTTCATAAGCAGGTTCTTGTGACACGTCAGCGATTGTTTTCTTTATTGAAGATACAAACTGAGCAGCATCTTCTTCAGAACTTGGAGTAGATAAAACATGACTTAATCTTGAAACCGAAGTTCTATACTTATGAATATCTGCTGATTCTTCTTCACTCAAACCTTCATCAATTATTTTACTTTCATCAATTATTGGAGCTTCTTCAGCAGCAGCTTCTCCTCCTTCATCTTCACCTAAAGTAATTAGTTTTTCAGTAAGGGGAGATATAACTGTATCATCTCCAGGATCTAAAGCTGACAAAAGATGAGCTAGTTGTTTTAATGCTTCTTGTTCCGATTCAATTGTTTGCATAAATGGTTCTTGCTCAAATTCATACTGTGAAGCCAATTCAATTCCTTCAATAAGCTCTTTGGCATCAGTTTCAATAGGTTCTTCGACGACCTCTTCAGGAAGTTCCTCCGCTACTTCTGGATCTTTTAGTTCAACTTCTTCTAATTGTTCAGCTTCTTTTGGTTCTTCGAATTCAATTTTTTCTTCAACTTCAACAATTGGAGCTTCTTCTTCGGTTGTATCTTCGGCTTCTGCTTCCTCTAATTGTTCTTTTTTGATTTCTGGAAATTCTTTGCTCTGTAAAATTATTGACATCTGTCGTTTAATCTTCTTAATTTCTTCTGAAAATGAATTTACTTTCATCTCAAGAGTTTCAAGTTTAGATGTAAAGAATTGAAGTGCTTCATTTTCAATTCCACTGAATCTGTGGTATTCTATTTGTAGCATATTTGCATGAGTAATTACATTATAAACTGTGTCAATCATTTCAGGCAATTCTCTAAACCAAGGTCCTGCACTATCAAATTTCAATAAAACATCTTTAGCCTTTGAGAAATGATTTTCATATTCCTCTTGTTGCTCTGGTGGTAAACATGTTTTTGCGTATGAGGTGAGAGTAGCCAGATTTGAGATGAGGTGTGCCTTTACATCTTCTTCCTCTTCAGGACTAAACTTACCCTTAAGTACTCCCCAAAACATTTTCTTAATTTCTTCAATTGCTTTTTCTAGACTCATTATTAAAACCCAAGATTTATTGTTCTTCGTTTTGTAAAATCAGGAGGTAAAGAAGCATCTATGAATATTTTTTCTATGCGAAGATCTTCTTTCAGCTTATTTGCTACTTTAAGCTTCTCTGATGAGGATACATTCCAGAAATAGAGAGAAGGTTTTATTCCAGAACTTGAATATTCTTTCAGAACAGATAAGGATGAGAGCAGTTGTTGATATTCTGGACCACTCGAAGAAGCAGAAAAATCATTCCAGGGATTAACATGTACAATTACATTATTTGTAATCTTAGCAATTTCAGTTATGTTTTGTCCAAAATGTTCTTGGGCACCAGAAATTGAACTTGTTTCCTTGTCTGCCTTTACGATAATAGAGATATCAATGTTCTTCTGACTTTTTATGGTGTCTGTTACTTCTCTAAGAGTTTGATTTACATATGTTGATCTATAATCGAACCAATCAACCATCAAATCCTTAGATTCTAAAAACTCAAAACTAAAATCTCTCTCAATGTTCCACTTTCCTGCAAACTTTCTTCTACATCTATCACAGAAACATGCTCGTTTTGTTGGAAGCATCAAATCATCTAGAATTAGCTCTTCTATAGGATACTGAGCTATTTCTTTTGCTATAGCTGCGGTATACATACTCAGATTCTCTTGACTAGGACAGGCGTAAGAAGAAATTGCTGCTCCTTCACTATTAACTACGCGAAAATCTGTATTCTGGGATAGGAAATTATCACCATGAACATACATTAAAGCATCTACTTTTATTCCCATATTATCAGCTATTGTGCAAAATGAATGGAAAAATACACCATTTTTTTTATCTTTGGGAGCACTATTACTTTGGTAAAAAGTAAACCCTGATCTACTTTTTGCGACTAATGCTATAGTATCCAAAACATGTCCATAATGTTCTAGAAAATCATCAGGTTCAGTTTGCATTATAGTGGGGTCTACTACCAATATTGCTCCGCTTTCGAGTATTTCTTGTACTATATCAGACACTGTAACCACGGTAAATGTTTGTTTAATATGATAAACGCACTTGACATTATTAAAACTTTGTTCGAGGCTGTTAATAACAGCAAGCCCTAATCAATTGAGAAAATGTAAAACTGATAATCTACTTACAATTAAAAAATAAACAAAAAAAGTGTTTCAACAGTTTCATCAGATATTCAATAACATTAGTCTGAATTCATCATCAATATTTCTGTTTAGTGTTGAATTTGTTTCAAAAAGAACGAACTCCCCAGTTACACTGACTAGAGTTCCAGGAAGAACATGACCACCAAAGGTCACTCCTTTTACATCTCCAATTAGCATGTGTAAATGAGCCATGTGTTCTTTTGTCAATTCATTGATTGCTACATTTCCTGTACAATTAAGAATTTCAGCATAAAAATCAAATTTGTTTTCAAGATAGGTTTTAGTTTCAACATCAAAATATCCCAAATTTGCCTTCTGTACAGCACCTATCCCAAAAATTGCTCCTGATTTAATCTGATTTTCTTTGCAATAATTTATTATAGAATTGAGAACATCATCACCCTTCTCTAGCTTCAAATAATGAATTTTCTTTAAATCATCAATTGCTGATCTCATATGACTATATTTTATCCGTGTTAAATAAAATTAATGTTCAAAAACAATAAGTATTATATTGTTGTATTTTAATATCAAGCAAAGTTATCGTTATTGAGAATATTCAAAAATTAACGTAAAATCGAAATTTTCCCTCGAATAAATTCGATAGTTAATAAGAAAAACTCCACAATTAGATACAGGCTAACATTATGAACAATTCTAATCAAAAAGAGAACAACATTCAAAATCTAATGACTTTCATTCAAAATTCAACTAAACCTATTTCTGATGAAACTAAAACTACTGAAGAAGGAACAACAACCAGCAAAGAACAGACAATGAAGGATAGTAATTCAGAAAATATTAATAAACGTTCAGATGAAAAGACAGAATTTGTTTTAGAAGAAAAGGGGAAAGAGTATGTCACCTTAGCTCCAGACGATTTACCTCCTTCATATCTGATTGATGTTAAATATGATGGAAAAAACGAGTTAGCTTATGTCAAATTATTGAATCCTGAGGATGGAAAGGTATACAGATGGTATGATAACAAGAATCATTTACCCTACTTACTTACCTTAATGAACAAAACAGAAGTTGAGGGAATTCTAAAGGGAGAAAAGGAATACATCGGATGTGAAAGTGTCAAGAAATATAGTCTTCTGAATGGTAAAGAATTGGATTTAACCAAAGTATTAGCAACAAATCCTTTAGCTATTGGTGGTAGAGACAATAGTTATCGGGAGAAGATACGTCCATCCTTTGAAGCGAATATTCGCTATCATCTAAATTATATCTACGACGAAAAATTAATCCCTTGTCTTTATTATTCAGTAGAAAATGGAGATTTAAAACGAATTGAACCAAAAGTTCCAGATAAAGTTAGAACAGGCATAGTATCGATTTTTAAAGATCAACCTCAAGAGATTTTAGATCTTGTAGAACAATATATGCCCTTATTCTTTGCTCCAATTCCCAAAATCAAGCGGTGTTCAGTAGATATAGAATTGCATAGTGAACCAAATAAGATTCCAAGTCCACAAGCAGCAGAAGAAAAAGTAATATCTGTTGGAATATCTGATATAGATGAAGAAACAATTGTTTTCTTATTAAATGAAGATAAAAAACCGATTGATAAACAAAAAATCAATAAGAAATTTATAGAGTTTGATAATGAAAAAGAATTGCTAGAAGCTGTATTCAAAAAGATGGGAGAATACCCAGTTGTTATAACTTTTAATGGCGATAATTTCGATTTTCAATATTTAGACAATAGAGCCAAGAAGTTAAAAATTGATGAAACATTGATTCCATTTGTTAGAACAAGAACACAAGATGTCTATCTATCACATGCAGTACACCTAGATTTATACAGATTCTTTAGACAACCGGCTATGAGAATCTATGCATTTAGCGCAGCATATGATCGTGTTACTTTGGATGAATTAGGTAGAAGTCTTTTAGGTAAGGAAAAGCTAAAACTCGAGAAAAACATTTGGGATCTGGAATTAGAAGATTTAGTTAAGTATAATGCAAGAGATGCTGAAATAACTCTTGAATTGACAACCTTTAACGATAATCAGGTAATAGAATTAATCTTTATGTTGTCTAGAATCACAAAGATGCCCATTGATGATTTCACTAGATCAAGCGTTAGTATTTGGATTCAAAATTGGATGTATTATGAACACAGATTACAAAATTATCTTATTCCCAGACGTGAGGATATTCTTCAACTCAAAGGCGATACCTCTACTGAAGCAATTATCAAAGGCAAGAAGTATCAAGGAGCCATTGTTATTGAACCAGAGGTAGGAGTCTGGTGGGATGTTCATGTCTTGGATTTTGCTAGTCTATATCCTTCAATCATAAAAACAAGAAATCTATCATATGAGACAATTAATTGTAATCATGAAGAATGTAGGAAAAATAAAATACCAGAAACAAGCCATTGGGTATGTAACAAACAAGTAGGAATTGGTTCAAGGCTTGTTGGTTTTATAAGAGACATTAGAGTATATTGGTTCAAGGATAAAGCAAAAGATCCAAGTTTAAGTAATGAAGAAAGAAATCTAAGTAATGTTATTCAGTCTTCTCTTAAAGTTCTTTTGAACGCAAGTTATGGTGTGTTTGGATCTGATAATTTTGCTCTTTATTGTCCGCCTGTTGCAGAATCAACTGCAGCAATAGCAAGAGAAGCAATATCTAAAACAAAGGGATATTGTGAAAATAAATTAGGTTTGAAAGTGCTATATGGTGATACAGATAGTATCTTTGTATATCAACCAAAGCCCGAACACATTACTGAGTTAGAAGAATGGAGCTTAAACACATTTCAAATAGAGCTTTCTACAGATTATGTTTTTAGATACTGTGGATTATCTGATAGAAAAAAGAACTATTTTGGAATAACATCCAAAGGGCTACCTATTGTTAAAGGCCTGATGGGTAAAAAGAAAAACACACCGACATTGGCAAAAGAACCATTCGAAACCTCATTAAGCATTTTATCTGAAGTACAAACACCAGACGAGTTAGAGATTGCAAAACAGAAGATTACAAGTACAATCAAGAAAGTACTTCAAAATATATCGAAAAAGGAATTTAAGTTGGAAGACCTTGCAATAAGTGTAACGCTTTCAAAGAAGCTTGATCATTATGACAGCTGGACTCAACCACTTCAGGCAGCAATACAACTAATTCAAGCGTTTCCAGATGGTGAAATACCCACAATTGGTTCTTTGATTAGCTTCATAAAAACCAAACCCTTTAAAATTCAAACAGAGGGAATTCAGTTATCAGATAAAATATCTGGAAGTAATGAATGTTCAGTTAAACCTCTTCAATTAGCTCAAGTAGCAGATGTAGACATCCCTAAAGTTAAAGAACTGCTTAAATCTACTTTAGTACAATTACTAGATACAATCGGGATTTCATGGGCTGAATCTATTGAAGGTCAAAAATCATTGGATAACTGGTTTAAATAGGGGATTTAAATGGTTAAGACGACAATGATAAGAATATCACAGAAGTCACTAAATATCGATATTCTTAATGAAATTTACACTGCTTTAGAAGAAGAATCTATTACTATTAAGAGAGTATTTGATCCTCGTTTCTCCTTTTCGGGCGATGATTTGATTATTGAAGGTGATATTGATAAGGTTCTAGCAAAATTATCACAGGACTTGCCAAGGATAATTTCAATTAGATTCTTAGGAGACGAATATCCAGAACTATTTGAAACAAAATCTGCGTTGAATATTCAACATGTAAATACCCAAATATTCTTCGGAACCTCACTTGTAGATTATGAACACCTTTGCACAAGATTGAGAATTGATGAGAAACAAAAGATTTTTGCGCTTCTTTTCAGATCACAGTTGGGTGGACAGCTGATCTCTTTGATGCCTGTTAAAATCAAAGGAATTGTTGTAAAAAATAAAATAAATAGGACAATAGATTTTATATTACCAACACAAAGGATAGAAACATTACAAATGTGGCTAGATAATCTTGCAGTATCACCAAATATGAATTTTGATGGTATTGTAGATATATTTAGAAAAACAGATCCAAACATGAGAAAGAAAATGGAAGATGCAATGAATTGGATAAATAGTCATTTACCAGAAATCGTAGCTAAATCATCCTTAGTTGAAAACGTTGATATTGTTAGAGCATATCAAAATACTTTAGCATTAATCTAATACTAGGCAATTGCCCAATTATAACAAGAAAAAACACAGACATAAAGAGTTAAAGTTAAAAACATGCTCACTTTTTATGCTTTCAAGGAGAATCCTCAATGAATAAACTACAAAACGTCCTGACAGTAACCTTGCTTATCTCGATGCTAATATTCATTAATCCAAGTGTTAGTTTCATACCTGAAAATACTTTGGCTTTTGACCAAGTAATTATGAGTGCTACAGCTTATGAACAAACAAACTTAGAGATTGGGATTTACATCAAAAACTTCCTTAATTTCACTCTAACAAACGTTACCGTAACATTGAATCTTACAAACCCAGGTCCAGTGTCATTTACATCTTGTGATTTTGGTGAATTATCCGGAGAGGACATCACACTAGATACACCCATTTATTCATCATCTGAATCTGGATTCAACGCAAGTGAAATAACTTATGGTTATTTATCAAGTAAATCAATAATAATAAATGCTACAGAGATTTTGAAAGATGCTGAATTTATCTTCTATTATAACATTACATCTCTACAATCAGGACCTACTAATATTCCTCGAGCTGCATTATCTTATTATGATAATTGGGGGGATTTAAAGCGAGTTGAAAGCGAGCACGAGTTATTAATCGATTTTCTATCTCTAGAAGAAGAAATTGATCCAAATCTTCCTGACTGGAAATCTGGAAAAACAATAACAAGTGGATGGGGATTAGTAATTTTTGCAGTAGCTCCAATAGTTTTCGCAATTATGGTTTCATTTGTTTTGCATATAAGAAAAAGATAAGATAATCTGTCTTTTTCATCGATCCTTATATTTGTAAAAACCTTTACCTGTTTTTTTCCCTAAATTCCCTTTTTCAACCAGTTCCTTAAGTAATGATGATGGTGAATATTCTTCTCCTAGCTGCTCTGCTATGTAATTGCCAAAATCAAGTAATACATCTAAACCTATGTAATCAGATAATTCCAATGGCCCCATTGGGTGGTTTAAACCTAATTTAATTGCTTCATCAATATGTTCTTTTGATGCTATATTTGATTCGAGAAGTCGATAGGATTCATTAAGAAAACTCCATAGGAGCCTATTTACAATGAAACCTGGTGTCTCTTTTGAAAAGATAGGAACTTTTCCTAGTTTATTGCACAGGGATGTTATCTGTTCAACTACTTCATCAGAGGTATAGTTACCTCTTACGACCTCAGTAAGATTCATAATTGGAGGAGGATTAAAGAAATGCATACCAAGAAACCTATCTGCTCTCTTTGTTACTGAAGCTAAATCACTGATACTAATGGAAGAAGTATTTGTTGCAAAAATCACCTCATCATCACATAGCACATCAAGTTCTTTGTAGAGCTGTTTCTTTGCTGATTCATTCTCAACTATTGTCTCTATTACTAGTTGAATGTCCTTTGTTGCTTCCTTCAAATCTGTTGTTAAGAAAATCTTATCACAAATGTTATCAGCTTCTTCTTCAGTCATTTTTTCTCTTTCAACACTCCCTTTAAGATAAGCCTTAATTCTCTCAAGACTCTTTTGCAATAACTGTTCTTCTATATCTACCAAATTGACTGATATTTCAGATTTAGCTAGTACAATTGCAATACCTGTACCCATAGTTCCTGAACCTATAACTGCAACTTTTATAAATTCAGTTCTCATAAATCAAAAGTTCTGATTCAAATATTTAAGAATTGGCCAAAGGATGTAATCCATCATCAAAAGTAAATATATAGTGAGATATGATTCCTCGTAACCTCTTAGTATTACATCGTCTTTTATTTATTTTCTCGGGATTTTAAATGGTACTCAGAGGATGAGCTCTAAAGTAGAAGTTAAGTTCAGAGATTATGACATCTATAAGTTGGCAATTTGTGGTCCAGGTAAAGTGGGGAAGACTTCTATTTGTAAGCGGTTGACAGATAATACTTTTGTGAAGAATTATAGTCCTACAGTAGGGGCTGAATTTCATACTTATTCATTTAAAACAAGCAAAGGAAAAGCTGTTGCTTTATTTTATGATATGGCTGGTCAAAGAAGATTTGGAGTTGTTAGAAGACTCCTGTATCCTGGAACTAATGCAGCTGCGATAATTTTCGATGTTTCCAATAAGGAATCATTTAGTGAATGTGCAGATTGGATACGGGAACTTCGCGAACAAAGTTTGGAATTAGACATAACTATTGTTGGGAATAAGACTGATTCAGTACGGGAAGTCAAACGCGAAGATGCAGAGCGAATATGCAAAAAACTTGGATGTAAATATCTCGAAACTTCAGCCTTAACAGGTGATGGAGTTAGTGTTTTAGTAAAATCCCTAATAGAATCTGCTATAACTGGTAGTAAAAAGAGATTTGGTGCTAGATAAGTCAATTTACGATTATAGAGTTCCACCAACATAGCTCGAATGGCTGGGAGGGAGAAATCACCATTATTAATTAAGCAATCAATGAATTTCAAACACAATCCTTTTCAGCGTTTATATGAAAAATAAAATAATGAGCGAAAGAATCAAAAGAAGATCAAGCATCAGAATCTATGTAATTCAATACTCAATATTTCTCATGGGAGCAATTACATTTGTAGCTGGTATTTATCTTTATGATTCAGGAATAGCTCAAACAGAGCAAGGACTAAATGGCAGAACAATGGAAATTGTAGGAATTTTTTCTATTGTATGCGGACTTGTTTGTGTAATTCTTTCATATGTCTATGCAAGAATAGGATCCAGAATTATTGGAACAAATTGTCCTTTCTGCTATGGATCAGGATATGTTGATAAAGGAAGCGGAAAAGATTCAAGAAGAGAAGTTTGTCCTGTTTGTAATGGTACTGGTAAAATGTATGATAAAGCAAGAAAACATCAATTAGAAAGAGAGGAACAGAAAGAAGAGGAAACTTCACAGAACCTTGAAACCAATACCTCTGAAGAAATTCAACAAGAGAATACTTGACAGTTGAATCTAAATAATGAATTGAGATTAGAGATGTTTTTTACTTAACATTTAAAAAACTGTAAGAAACCATTGATTCAATGGTTGGAATCACTGTAATCTATGGAGAAGGTAGAGGTAAAACAACATCTGTTATAGGTTACAGTTACTTACAGGAAGCAAAGAATAAGAAATTAACAGTTGCTCAATTTCTAAAGACAGGTAAAAATTGCGGTGAATGTTACTTCTTTGAAAACAATAGAAAAATTCGTTGGTTTTTTTTGGGCAAAGAGGAATTCTTCACTGGGATAAATAAAGAAGAATACATTAGCATCATCGAAGAAGGATTGCATATTCTATTTGAATCATTAAAAGAAAACAACACCGATTTTCTAATACTAGATGAGCTTGGTATGGCTTTAGAATTCGAGTTGGTTAAATTCAGTGAAATAAAGAAACTGTTCCCTTTCGTTAATGAGGAGATAATAATAACTGGCAGAATTGTTCCTTCTGAAATATTAGAAAAAGCAAATAAGCAAATCCATATTGAAGAAAAAAAACATCCGTACAACAAAGGCGTTATTGCCAGAATAGGTATTGATTATTAGTTCAATTGGACTTTTTTTTCTCAAATTTCGCTTAAGTTTTTGATTTCATCATTTTTTCTCTATTACTTTTGAAATGGGGTCTCCCTTCGAAGAAGTTAAATTCAGGAAATCAACTTGTTAAATTGAGTAGTATCTTTAAATACTCTAACCTCTTCGATGAATCAGTATTGGTGTATATAGATGAGTAAAAAATCCCAGGAAGAAATTGAAAAGCCTGATGTAAAAGAAATAGAAGAACAATATGAAGAACATTTAATAGAAATTGAGAAAAAAGATAGCAAAGAATCAAAAAAACAAGAAGTAAAATTAAAACTAAAGGATGTTCCAGGTTTAGGGAAAAAAACTCTAGATATTCTTAATGAAAATGATATACATGAAATAGATCAGTTAATGACTACAAGACTTATTGAATTGCAAACAATGGGAATTCAAAGATCTATTGCAAAGAAAATTAGAGAAGAGATATCAAATATAATACCAAAATTCAAGTATTTCAGAGAAGAAATGGGTTTGGAAGATTTACCTGGCGTAGGTAAATCAACTGCAGATGTCCTAAGAGAAAAGGGATTGAATGTGTATCTGCTCGAAACAACACCAATCCGTGAACTTGAAGATAAGTATGGAATTACTGAAGCTGCTGCTCAAAAATACAAAAAAGCACTGAGTGATTTACGTGGTGGCATCGAATTCGTTGATGCTTTTCAAATTATGGAAAAACAAAAGGATGCACCAGGGTTTACATATGGCATCAAATCTTTAGATGCTTTAACAACAATAGATGAATTAGGTACATCTGGAGTAAGGTTAGGAGAAACAATAGAGTTTTTTGGACCATTTCGATCTGGAAAATCTCAGATATGTCACCAGCTTTGTGTAACAGTTCAACTACCTCCAGAATTAGGTGGAGTAGATAGAAAAGCTGTTTTTATTGATACGGAAGGAACATTTTCTCCAAGCAGAATAAAAGCAATTCATGGCAAACTTCAGCAAGAACTAGGATGGGAGAAAAAATTTGAAGATGTATTAAGAGATATTACTTACGCAAGAGCTTACAACTCTGACCATCAAATGTCTCTAGTAGATAGACTTCTAGAATTGCTTTACAATCGTAAAGATGAATATGGAGTTGTAGTATTAGATTCTGCTACTGCTCATTTTAGAGCAGAATATGCAGGGAGAGGTACTCTAGCAGAAAGACAACAAACAATTAACTATCATCTTTCAACACTAGGTAGAGTTGCTGATACGTATAATGTAGCAGTTGCTATAACAAATCAAGTTCAATCCAATCCAGCAGCTTTCTTTGGGGATCCAACACAACCCGCAGGAGGGAACATTCTTGGACATTGGGCGGTAACTAGATTTTATCTGCGAAAATCAAAAGGTGAAAAACGCATAATAAGAGTGTTTGATTCACCATATTTGCCTGAATCAGAAGCAGTGTTCGCAATAACACCAGAGGGATGTGTTGATGTAGAAGACGGTGGTTAACAGAAGGTTAAAACAGTATTTATCTTATTATACCACCACAACACGCGCAATATTTCCATTTTACATTTATAGTAGAGCTGCATTGAGGGCAAGTACCTCTGAATTTCAATGGAATTTTTTTAGATTCTATGCGAGTAGAAGGACCATATCTTGTAAGTGGTGAATGTCCTACCATTTCTGTTGAATCAATATCAGAGAGATTTTTTCGATTCATATTTAACTGAGTGTTTTGGTTTTGATCATCATACAAGGAGGAAGGATCATCAAACAAAGAGGATAGATTTTGAATACTTAAATCATCATCATTAACTTCGATACGATCTACATAAGACCTCTGTTGATCAGATTGGAAGGAGGGAAAAATATCTAATGAAGGAAAATCAGTTGATAGTTCAGCTGAATTATCTGCCAGATATGCAGCTTCTAGACTTAACTTATCAAAGATTTTACAATGGTCAACAATAGGACATGATGTAGAATCTGAAGGAAGACCTGGGGAAGGATCAATAAATGTTCTTCCTATTAGAAGAGAGTCATTAACAGCACGAATTTTCATACCTTGGTCTATAATAGCCTGTATCAAATTCTTTGGATCATATGTCTTTCCGTTAACTTCTATAATTCCCTTTATATCATTAAGATTCATCAAAGCCAATAATAACATGTGAAAAAAGAAGTTAAAAAATAGGTATTATATCAGTATGAACTTGGGTATTACTTGACAACTTAATTAATATTAATTTGCATACTTAAGATGAATTGCTTTTGTTACTCTATTCAGCCAGTCATCTAATTTTTCAATTAGCTCACTGTGCACGTCTGGTAAAAGAATATCCCCGTCTGGCATTTTTGAAATTCTCTGAACCCAAGAATTTAGTTCATACAACATTGGAGACATACCAACTTGAGTTTCTACCTCATCCCTTAATTCTTCCAACATTTTTGAAATATTGCCACAGCTTGATTGTGGAGTAACCATTTGGGAGATGTGTTTGAATTTCTTTGAAACAGCATCAAAAGCTACATCTGCTTGGTCTGCTGCTGCAGGTTCAGTTTCTGCTTCTACTGCAGGTGAAGCATACTCCTCTACTTTCTTATCAAGTGCTTCTGGAGTAATGGATATTTCCTTTGCAGGAGGAGGAGCCGCCGCCTTCTTCTTTGACTTGCTTTTTGGAACATCAGCCATTGCATCGATTTTAGAATCTAGATTTGTAATTTGCGAAGATAGTCTATCTATAGATGAATTAACATCTTGCACTAAAGTTGATAACTTGTTTATTGAATTAATTAGTTGTTTAAGCATTTCCTCTGGATTGCTCATATATACTCACAACTAAAAAAGCACATTGAATTTAAAAAGATTTTTGGAATAGGAAGTGTGAACAAGGACTAAGAAAAAAGGACAAATAAACCAGAATGGATTATACTATACGTAAGTTTAATAAATCTAGCAAACTTCTCATAAATGAGACTAATGAGCGAAAGAGATATCGTTGAATTATTAGTTAGATGGCGCTCTCTAGCTATGATGCTTGAAAGAGAGGAATTTAGAAAGATAGCAGGAGAACAGAAAGGATTAATCGCAGCAATATTAATGATATTACTGGAAATGCAACAAAGTAGTTCAGGAGGCTATTAATTTCATAATTTTGATTTAATTAGACTAGTAGGATTTGAGTTAATGTTAGCGGAAGAGGAATTCTGGCCAAGAATAGCAATAGAAGCTAATGAACTCAAAAGAGAACTACCTACTTTCAAACCCGTTGATAATAATACTCTATTATGGAGAGGTTTTATTTTTGGTGCGGGTTTATATGAGGATGGAGTTTTTGTTTTAGAAATAGAATTGCCAAGAGAGTATCCCTTCAAGCCCCCTAAGGTTAAAATGCTAACTAAAGTTTTTCATGCTAATGTGTTTGATACTCGTATTTGCGTTGGCGTATTAGGAGTAGATTGGACACCAGCCAACAATCTTGTTGATGTTATTGAATCAATTCGGTTTATATTAAGTAATCCAAATCCTGATGATCCGTTGAATTCTACAGCAGCAAATCTTATGAAAAGAGATCCCAAAGAATATGCTCGTAAAGTTAAAGAGTATATTGAAAAATATGCTACATTTGATCAGATTACAAAGTATGGATTGTAATTGAGCTTAACAGTGTGTGCTTCCTAACAGCATAAGGAATTCTTATTTAGACGAAAATAATATTTACTTTGATGTCACAGGGTTATCTTCAGGAAATTTTCAGCAGTTTTCAGGGAGAAGGAGCAGCAATTAATGGGAGTTGTTATGGTTTAAGACAAATCTTTCTTAGGTTTGCTGGATGCCCTCTTGCTTTGGGTGTCCATGGAACTAAAGGATGTATTTGGTGTGATTCTCCAAAAGCTAAACTAACAAAACCCAAAAACTGCTTAGTAGAAAGTCAGGTTGGAGAACAATCTTTCAAAAAAATCGAGAATCCTTTAACATCGAAAGATGTCGTTGAGATTGTAAAAAAACTTACTACAAGAGACCTTCATTCCATTAGTCTAACGGGTGGAGAACCCCTGTACCAACAAGAATTCCTTGAAAACACAATTAAATTACTGAAGAGAGAAAAATATCGTGTTTTTCTTGAAACTGCGTATACAGATGATCTGAAGTTTCTTGAAAGAATTTCAAGTTATATTGATTATGCATGTGTTGATGTAAAAGATCGAAGCGCAGACGCTTCAGCTAATTGGGAGAAACTTGTTCAACAAGAAATACAAATGTGCGACATTCTGAAAAACGCAAAAACACAAGTTTTTGCAAAAACTGTAGTAACCAAATCCTCAAAAAAACAAGATGTTGAATTTATAGCAGAACTATGTGGGAAAATACAAGTACCACTGGCTATACAACTAGTAAGTCCAACAAAAGGATCTAATGTAGAACAGCCTTCTTGGATTCAGATACAAGAGTTTACAGAAACCGCATCAAAACATCTTCCTCCAGAGAAGGTTAGTATCTCAATTCAGATGCACAAATGTATTAACATCTTATAACAGGTAATAAAAATGGATCTTAACAGTGAAGAACTATCTGATGTTCAATCACATGATTCCAAATTTCAGATTGGAATCCGTAGAGTAGGAGTTTGCAATATTCCTAAGATTATTAGAAGAAAGAGATTTGGCATATATAACGAATTATCCGCAAAAATCGATGTTTATGTTGATTTAGTTCCTTCGAAACGCGGAATCCATATGTCCAGAAACATAGAAGCTATAAATGAAGTAATATCTACACTCACAGGTGAAGTAATAACAGATACTGAAGAACTCTGTGCCAAAATCGCTGAAAAAGCTTTGTCTGTTCAACCAGGTGCTAATTTTGCAGAAGTAAATATGGTTGCCGATTATGAAATGGAAACTTATTCTGAAGCAATTCTAGAGAAAAAGTCTAGTGTTCATAAATTAAGAGCTGGAGCATACGCAGAGAAAACAGATGAAGGAATAAAAATAATGAAAATCATTGGAGCAGAAGTGGAAGGAACCACAGTATGTCCTTGTTCTCAAGAACTATCTAAGGACATCTCAAAAGAGAGATTACAAAAACAAGGATTCACAAACGAGCAAATAGAAAATATCCTAAAATCGGTTCCATTAGCAGCTCACAATCAGAGATCTAAATCCATTCTTCTTATTGAACAACCACGAGATGCAGAACGTGTAGAATTAGAAGATGTCATAAAAGTATTAGAAACTTCAATGAGTTCTCCTGTTCATGAAGTTCTGAAAAGAAAGGACGAACAAGCAGTAGTTCTTTTTGCACATCAAAATCCTGTTTTTGTAGAGGATGTTGTTCGATCTATTCTTCACAAAGTGTATGAATTATATAAAAATAGATCACCCGAAACAGTAATTTCAGTTAAACAAATTAATTATGAAAGCATACATCAACATAATGCAGTGGCAGAGGTAAGAACCACTCTCCAAAGATTGAAAAATCAACTTAATGGATTTATAGAAGATGAGAATCGATAAAAAAAATTCGTATAATATAATTGTTGAAGATTTCGACAAACAAATAATCTATGATGGTTCTCAGATTTCAAGTCGATATGCATCTCAACACTATGATGTTATAGGAAATAGTATCCTAATTTTTCGAGGAGGTATGAAGTTATCACCTACTGAGATGATAGATATCAAAGATATTCAACGTGAATCCCATCTAAATGAAATATTGATAAGTTCAGATGACAGTTTACATCTGATAATTGAAGAATTCGATATTCAACCCCCCAATTTAGAAATAGAATACTACAGACTGCGATTACTCACTCAAGTTGCAATTGAATTATTAGGATTAAAAGGAATTAATACAATAAGAAGAGGAACAGATATCTTTGTTAGTGAAAAAAAACTCAATGTTGGTATAGCTTCAGTAGGTATTTCAAGTAGCAAAATACATTTTGGGATTAATATTGGAAACACTGGTTTTCCATCTCATGTAGATGCAACGGGATTGTTGGAATTAGGTATTAATGAAGAAGAGATTGAAGAATTGGCAATCAATCTAGCAAATACATATATTGAGGAAATTAAAAAAATCAAAGAGGACATAGCAAAAACAAAAGCTCTTGAGTGATGTTTATGAAATTAAGAATATCTGGAGATAAATTAACAATAGCAGCTGCACACATGTTATCAGAACATGACAAATGTGCTCGACTTCATGGACACAATTACCAAGTAGAAGTTGAAGTAGATGGAGAACTAGATAACAAAAACATGGTAATTGATTTTGGTGTTTTCAAGTCAAGAGTTGGAAATTTATTAAAGAAATTTGATCATAAGATACTATTACCTACTGAAAGTAAGGATTTTGAGGTTAGTGTGGAAGAAAAGCAAATTTCAGTGATTTCTTGTGAAGGAAAAAAATATCGTTTTCCAAGAGAAGATGTTGAACTCTTACCATTGGAAGCTACAACTGTAGAATTATTATCTAAACACATTCATGATCTAATTAAGAAAGAGTATTCAAATTTCAAAATAACTGTAACTATGTCTGAAACTCCTACCAGTGTAGTGATTTATTCTGGTGAAAAGGAAGATAAGTGAATAATACACGAATAATACGAAAGGCATGCATATAGGAAATCTGGTGAAAACAATGGGTACAGCAATTGTTCTATTCTCTGGAGGTATTGACTCTACTGC
Organism: Candidatus Heimdallarchaeota archaeon; assembly: GCA_016839875.1. Next base: position 13,809 of record JAEOTK010000223.1, on the reverse strand, counting down.
GTGTTTTTATTGGGCAAGAGAAAGATACGACAAGATAATTCTTCTAAGCTTTACCTATGGGAGTAAAGAGGATGAAGTTATAAAACAAGTGAATCACAAATTTACTTCAGAGTTTGAAGTAGAACAAAAGATAATTTCTCTTCAGTTTTTGCAAGAATTTTCTGAAAGAGCTGGTTCAAGCCTTATATCATCACAAGATGCACCTCCCGTTTTCGATAATTTTGATCAGCTTGATGATAAAGATACAACTACAAAAACTGCAAAAGAGATTTGGGTACCTGGAAGAAATATCTTATTCCTATCTATAGCTTCTTCATTTGCAGATTCTTTCAAAGAACCCGTCGATATCATTTTTGGGGCGAATAAGGAAGAAGGAGAGACCTTTCCAGATAATACTCTTGAATTTGTTAATAGGATGAATGAATCCATAACTCTTGGATGTATGAATGAGGTTAAAGTTATTGCACCATTTCACGATTATGATAAAAAAGCAATTATAATCTTTCTTGATTCAGTTAGTGCAAAAACAGAGTTCTCATCTTCTTGTTATAATGTACATAACTGGTCAGAAAATAAGCAACCTATTCATTGTGGACAATGTGAATCATGCATTAGGAGAAAACGAGCATTTAAGCTAGCTGAAATTGAAGATCCAACTATTTATGAGTGAAAATCCCATTCTAGAATAATTTTTTAAAGGGGAAGCTTAATGTTTACAATGGGGTGATAACTTGGGATTACGAATGTTTTCAGTAAAAAGGGATGGTAGTTATCATGAAGTTCCAGCTATTAGAGATAGCTTCAATCAGAATGAAGGAGCATTTTTATTAATAGATAGGATTGATAAGAAAATATACATCTATAGAAAGGAAGGAATATCCAGCGCACTTTCTTATTCAGCAGCTAGAGCTGCAACAAATCTTAATACACGAAAAGGTTCCAGATACAAAATTATCAACATAGAGCCTGAAGATAAAAATACAATGCTAACAGAAATTATTGATAAAATGGATGCAGGTCCACCAGTCGAAACAACAACAACCATGAAAACACCAGAACTAGGTAGGAACTATGTCTATGGTGAAAAAACAATTCCAATCCAACCAGAGGAAAGTAGAACCTATGTAACAAAAGCTTCTGCAGTTTCAGAAAAAACACAGACAGTAGAGAGAATCTCAGCAAAAGATGTAATAGATAGCATAAGAGCTTATGATGTAGAGGAAATCGTGAAAACTCTAGCAAGTAAGATGCTTTTTGAAACAAATGTTGAAAGCATAAAAAGCATGAAAAAACCTCCTCGCCACCAACTACGATCTGAATTAATCAAGAAAATAGATACCTTATTAGATAGTATATATTGAATACACACTTCTTTTTCTTTATCATTTTACTTAAAATTCAATCACTACTTTTGAATTTTCTCAATTTTAGCAATGAAGAAACCTTCAGTTTCATGAAGATGAGGGTATAGTTCTTGGGCTTTACCCTCCAAAATAGAAGAGGGAACTCCGAGCATAGGCGATGCCATTACTATTCTGAAGTTAGGATTTTTTTCGATAAAAGAACGTATCACATAGTGATTTTCCTCATAGAACAATGAACAGGTAGAATATACAATGAATCCACCGGTTTTAAGCAATAAAGCCGCTTCTTCTAATAACTCATTTTGTAAGTTAGTATACCACCTCAAGTCTCTCTGTTTCATTCTCCATTTATTTTCTGGACGAGAGGAATAAGTGCCAGAACCGGAACAAGGAGGATCCAAGAGTATTTTATCATATTTTGTTTTTGTTACAGTGTGAAGCTTTCTTGCATCCATTTCAGTAATTTTCACTGATTTTATTCCCAAAAGATCCAACCGTTTTCTTAGAATTTGGACTCTTTCTTTGTTCATATCAACTGCATCAATTTCATGTCCTTCACCCAATAATGAAATAATATGAGAGGTTTTTCCTCCAGGGGAAGCACACATATCAAGTATTTTTTCTCCTTCTCTTGGATCTAATACAAGAGAAACAAGGGCTGAAGCTTTCTGTTGAATGACAATTTTCCCTTCTTGAAATACCTGAAGTCGAGGTATGGGAAAATCACTTTCTTCGATTTTTATTACATTATCAATTTCTTTTATTACAGAGTATGATATATTCTCAGAATCAAACACCTGTATTATTTCATCTAGACTAGATTTAACTTCATTAACACGAACATAAAGAGGAAGATTCTTCAATGAAGAAGCGAGTATTTCTTTTACAAATTCATCACTCCATTGAGATAAGAATTTTCTAGCTACCCAAGTTGGAATGAAATACTCTATGGAAAGAATGGAAGCCAAGTCATATCGATTATCATAAAGCTGTTCTTTCTTAACATCATGAATTAAATTGAGTATTGATTTAAAATCTAAATCAGATATTCCCCTATAGTAAGGGGATAAATTCTCATAAACATATTCCATTGTTTTACCTTCAAATTTGAGTAAAAATGTTGCAATCCTCAAGAGAAATCTATCATTAGAATTTATTTTCTTTAGAGAATAGCTAGAAGAGCTGGTTTTAATGAATAAATCTAAGACATTTAATCTTCTTAATATTTCAAATACAAAATAATAAAGCTCAGATTCCTCTTCTCTAGTGAAATCGTTTTCTTCAACTGCAGATCGTAAAGCAGCTCTACTAGATTTATTAGTTAACACATCCCTTAATATCTCAGTAGCAAAAGGAATAGTAGAGCTCATTTTTCTCTCCAGGTATTCTCTTAAATATTATTTTTCGAAATCCATTCTATATCTTTTTGGGCATAAAACAGCACTTGTTCATTTGTCTCAAGTTGCAAAACCTGGGAGAATTTTCTCAGAGAGATATTATAGAACTCAATGAATGGAATATATAGGAAGTTCATTTTGTTTTTCTGATATAAGTGTAGTTTACGAGAATCAAAGGAAAAACCAATAATGTTTGATATTCCTTTCTTCTTTATTTCTTCTATTTCAGAATGTGAGAGTGGTTGATTATCGAAAACAAATGACATTTCAGCATCTTCTGGTGCAAGAATATGTGCTAACCAATTCTTTGTCAGATGAGAGAGAGAAGTAATGAAATCTTTGAATTTTATTGAGGATAATGACCAATTGCTTAATATTTTTCCAGATGATAGATTCACTTTTGTATAGTCAATTTTAGTGAAACCTAAGGTTTGAAGTAAATAGGAGAACCCGCCTTTTTGAGAGGAAATCCAATGTTCTGATAGATTGATGGTTTTAATGTTATTATTAACCAATGACTTCATCATTTCGAAATCTATTTCTGAAAGTGGAAATCTATTATCTCTGAATGAGAGAGGAATTCCTGTTATCGCTAGATTAGATTTATTTTCATTCATGAAGTGTATGAGTTTAAGGTTCACAAAAGGAGATACAGTTATACACTTCACATTTGATGATTTGATTTTTTCTGGTGCATATGTCCCAAATTCAATCCCAAAATCTGAAGCTTGATATACTTCTTTATCACATAAAGATTCCAATGATTTTAGAATCGCATCTAATGTTATTGTCATTCTAAGATAAGAAGAAAGTGGGACTTAAAAATAATTTGGGGGACGTGATTGAAACTAAACAGGATTAGATTGTGAAATTTCAATCATTTTCAATCGATAAATAATTCTAAACTATTCTAAAAAGATTTCCAAAATCAAAAATTTGCAAATTTAATAACATTATTAAATATATATCCTTGGTTCGAATATCGATGACTGCCTTAAATGAAGTAGATACTCTACTATTTGACATGGATGGAACCCTTACTGATCTAGGGAAAAGATGGATAGATCCTTTTTTCAGAGCTTTTGATCAGATTAAACCCAACTATGATAAAAAGAAAAGGCAAGAAATATTTGAGTGGACCCTCGGCAGAATTGTGACTACATCACAAGGACGTTCAAAATTTCTGAAAATCGGAACTTTTTGGAAAGCAACTAGACGTCTGGATTTATCTTTTAAAGAAACTCTTAAAGCTCTAAAGTTGATTAAATCAGATCCATTGGCTTTCAAGGATATCGAACCTCTTGAAGGTGTAGAAGAAATACTACAGATTCTACATGATAGGGGATATAAATTGGCTTTAGTCACAAGTGCAGGAGATAAAACTGTTGGTAGAGCCAAGAAAGAACTTGCTATGTTGAATTCTTTTGATACCATAGTCACAAGAAATAGTGTTAATAAAATAAAACCATACCCTGATTCTCTCCTTTTGGCTTGTGAAAGACTGAATAAGAATCCTGTTAACTGTGCTATGATTGGAGACTTCCCTCAAGATGTAGAAGCTGGAAAAGCTGCTGGAACAAAGACAATTTCTATTTTAGGCTTAAATGGTAAATATACTGGAGAAAGGATAAAGCAAATGAATCCTGATGTTTTACTCTCATCCATTCATGAACTACCATCAATTCTACTGGGAATACAGAGCTAGATTCCTTGCCTAGTAATGATTTCTATATCTAGTTTGTTGAAATAACATCATACCATTTTTTTAATGTAGCAGTTTTCCATTGTTCTCTACCCTCTCTAGGAGGATAATATTCAATTTTATCTGCTAGCTCTAGTATCTCTTCTTCAGTTTTACCTGCAGTAATTTGTTCCTTCATTAGACTAGTAACCTTTTCAAGATAGGCTAAGAATTCCTTTATTGGTTCATCATCTGAAATTTGACCATGACCAGGAATATAATGTTCCACACCAAGAGAGAGATATTCTTTCAATGCATCAATCCATTTAAGTGGATTAGCAGAAGGAGGACCACCCCAAGGAAACTGCTTATTGAATAAGTTGTCTCCTGCAAACATTACCTTGTAATTTGGGCAATATACATAACTTGACCCTTCAGTATGCCCTCCTGTTCTTTTAACAATAACCTTTACGTCTCCATCTACAACCTCATATTCATCTGCATATGTTTTGTTAGCTAGAGTTATTTGTAAACCATCTAAAGCTGAAGGATCCTCAGAATTCTTCTTCCATTCTTCTAAAGCTTCTGGTGTCCAATTCTTCTCTTTTGATTCAATCATTAGTTCGTGTGTTGGTTCAGAAGTAATAATCTCACAATCCTCAAAAATTTGATTACCAAAGACATGGTCTCCATGTGCATGAGTTATGAAGAGATAGGAAGCCTTCTTTCCTGTTTCCTGTTCAATATGCCTTCTAAATTCCTTAATGAGTGGGATGTTCATACCAGAATCCACAAAGACGATTTGAGTGGGTAATACATAAGCAGTAACATTACCACGAGTACTACCGTCAGTTATTGCATAAACATTTTCTTTTACTTTTTCAATAGACACTAAATACACCTAAGTTCTACAAAACAATAGTATTAGAAAAAACTTTTGGGAAATTGTTCAGATATTTGGAGGTCCTTCTCTTATTCTCTTCCTTATATCACTAATATCTCCCTTCCATTGATATACTCTCTCAACCCACCAAGTAAGTACTCCAGATTTAGTTATTGGTTTGAAGTATTCCTTAATGCTTGCTTCTCTTCTAGGAGCTTTCCCCAATGTTGCAAAATCGAAATTTTTGGTGTTTCCTCTATGTTTTATAATGAAATTGGAAAGCCTTTCAAAATATTTTGCTACATTTTCTCCATTCTTATCTTGAAACTCGGGAAATACCCCTTCAAATCTTGATGCTCTTCTAAATGGCTTAGTGCTCCAAGACCAACTACCTCCTCCTACCCAGATAGGTATTTTTGTCTTATCTCCAAAAGGCTTAGGACGGAACTTTGTTCCTTCTTTAATTGTATAATGTTTACCTTTGAAACTGAATAACTCCCCTGACCACAATCCTTGTAGAATATCAAGAGATTCATCTAATCTCTCTGCTCTAATTTTTGGATCTCTTTCATCCCCAAATTTCTCGAAATCATTTTTCACAGTTGCTCCTAAACCTACTCCAAGAATTAATCTTCCTTTAGAAAGATGATCTAATGAAACTGTTTCCTTTGCAACTTTCCAAGGTCTTCTTCTTGCAAGTGGTGATATCATCGGACCAAGCTTGATTTTCTTTGTTCTAGCAGCAATCGCAGCCAAAGCAATCCAAGGATCAATTATTTTCTGTCCTACACCTACATGCATGATATGATCCCATGGGAAGATCCCATTCCAACCAGCTTCCTCAGCATCAATTGCAAGTCCTATAAGTTCATCAAAATCACTAAATCTACCACCATTTCTGATAGAGATACCAAATTTCATGATAACAAAATAGTTCGAAAAACAGTAATAAACTTTGGGTGATTAGACAGGAAGTTAATTCTCAAATACTTGATTTGATTCATAAATCGACTATTGTTTGTTTAATTGGATGAACTCTCATGAACTCTTCTAGTTCAGAGTATTCTACTGGAGTACCTACTCTTACACCTGGTAATTCAATCTCCATTGCACTTAAAGATACAGCAATCTTAGCTGTTTCCTCTAAACTTTTGTTGTTCAATACTCCATATATTATTCCACTTAAAGTTGCATCTCCTGCACCTGTTGTATCTGCTGGGAAAACTTTCGGCGGAATAGTTTTTACTATAATTTTACCATCACTCAACCATTGTCCATCCTTGCCAAAAGTAACGTTGATTATTTTTAAACCTAAATTGAATAGAGAACTCATGGCTTTCAGGATATCAGTTTCACCGGTAAGAGCGATGATTTCTTCTTCGTTCATACTTGTTATATCGCTTTGTTTTAGTAAGGATATAGCTTCATCTGATCTGTTCTTAATAATAGAAATAGAAGGTGCTCCTGCAATTGTACCATTTCTTGACTTAGTTAACTCAATACATTTTTTTATAGCTTCTATTCCTTGATCTGAAGTTAAAGATGTCCACACAAAACATTTTGTTGAAAGAAGCATGTCATCTATGATGTGATCTTTTGAAATAAGATTATTAGCACCCTTGTATGCCAATATGGAACTATCTCGTCCCCATGGAGATTGGATTATTACAGAAATCGCGGTAGATTCTTCTTCGAAAACCTTAACACCAGAAACATCAACTCCATGGTTTTTCATATCTTCCAAACATGCTTTACCATTCTGGTCATTACCTACTCCACCAATATATGCGGTTTTAAATCCAATACTGGATAAATCACACGAAATATTTGCTGCAGAACCTCCAGGATGAAGTTTAATTTTATTTACATTTAGCTTTGAAGAATGCTCTATTGCAATATATTTCTTGTCAGATTGGTGTTTATCTGTAAGTTCCATCCTTAGAACATCTTCAACAGAAACAATCATATCCATAGTGCAAGAACCAAGACTTACCAAATCATATTTTGTGTTAATCTCACTCATTTTTTTCCCTAACCATACTACTCTATTTGATACAAATAATCTTGAAATTGTAATTATATTTAAACATTAATTTCTAAATTCTACATTAGTTATACACTTAATTTCCATTGAGTTACTGCTTTAGAAACAAGTTTTTTCTTTTTACCTTTAATTATCTGATGAATTGCTTTGAGAGTTCCATTGTCTTTATCTTTCGAAATTTCTGTTTCTACTATAATATCCTCTTCATGAAATCCTTGTTCTTTATAGCTGATTTCTAATCTTTCCAGTTCATATTTTTCCCCAACTTTTTCTGGCATTCCTTCTATAATCCAGTGGATATGTGCGATGTGATTCACGTGTTGATTAATATCCAAATCTTGCATTCTTACTTTAAGTGACTTTCTTGTATCAATTTTCTTGGGTAATGGTAATCCGGGAAAATCGTAGTTTAGAGCTCTTTTTTCTAATACATTATAATTTGACCAATAATCTACGAAATCTACTGCTTTTCTTTTCATATAGTTGAACAACAACCAACTAGTTGTAGCGTTAAAAATAATATTGTTATTTTCATCTACGACTTCAAAATCCCTAATCGTGTACTTCGGACTACCTGATTCAGCAACCCAACTTGATACTTTTAGGATTTCATCTAATTTAGGATAACGGACAATTTCAACTGTATATCGCAGAAGCAACCAAGTTAAGTTCTTATGGAATATCTGTCGATGACCAATACCTAATTGATCAGCATGTTTGTAGGCCACGTGTTGCAGATAATCCATCAGAGCAGTGATCTTTACATTGCCAGTAGTATCAATTTCACTTATTCGTGGGACAAAAGTCATCTCATACATATACTATCACAAACAAATTCATCCTTATCTAGAATTATTTAAAACTTATTCAAAACAAGAAAAAACAAGATGAGTGATTATTTGTTTAGATATTGCTCTTTCCACTCTGGATCATCATACTGATCATCTAAAAACTTCTGAACTATCAACTTCAAATCTTTTCGATACTTCTTTTTGCTCATCGCAAGAGCTTTCAGGAAAAGCAGTTTCTCTAGAGAGATGATTTTGTAGTTTTCGTTTTCTATGGCTTTCTCTGCTAGAAATTCATATTCGTATAGACAGATACACTTCCAAAACTCTAGCTTATCAACCTTAACTCCAAGATCACCCCAGATATCTTCTTGATGTTCTGGTTCTGGATAGACTTCCTTTAATCCTTCATAGTCTTCAAGAGTAACTACAAAGTCTACATCATCTCCTGCTTTACGGAGTTCAAAATACTCCATTGCATTCCCCCCTATAAGCAAGGGCTTTTGATTAAAGCTGTAATTGATTTTAGAAAGATCAATTTCAAGATTCATAAGAAATAGTTGAGTATTTTATTATATAAGAAATAGTACTTATATGGAAATAAAATTAAAAAGAGAAAAATGGCTTAAACTGCCAAAATTACATTCTACGGCCTCTACGGCCACCTTTTCTCCTACAGCCGTCATGAGGTAAGGGGGTCACATCTTCTAGTCTTACTATTCTCATCCCTGACCTTTTTAGCGCTCTTAGTGCTGCTTGTGTTCCTGGTCCAGGTGTCCTATTCTTATGTCCTCCTGGTGCCCTGTATCTCACATACAGTTGATATATTCCCTTGCTTTGCGCTTCTTGTGCTGCTGCGTTTGCTGCTTTCATTGCTGCGTAAGGGCTAGATTCATTTCTATCTGCTTTGACAAACATTCCTCCGCTTTTTCGGCTGAAAGTTTCTGCACCAGAGATATCTGTGATGTGAACAATTGTATCGTTATAGCTTGAAAAAATGTGAGCAACACCGAATTTTGATTCTCTCCTTTGTGGAGCTTTTGTTGTACCTTCACTCATTTTTATTCACCTACTTAGACTCCTCCTTCTTACTGCTGGTTGTAGTTGTTTTCTTAGCAGCAGTTGTCTTTTTTACAGCTGGAGCTTTTGGCTTAGCAGCGGGTTTAGCCTCTTCCTTCTTTTCTTTGGGTTCAGCTTTAGGTTTAGCAGCTGGCTTAGCTTTAGGCTTTTCCACTTTAGGTTTAGCAGCTGGCTTAGCTTTAGGCTTTTCCTCTTTAGGTTTAGTAGCTGGCTTAGCTTTAGGCTTTTCCTCTTTAGGTTTAGTAGCTGGCTTAGCTTTAGGCTTTTCCTCTTTAGGTTTAGTAGCTGGCTTAGCTTTAGGCTTTTCCTCTTTGGGTTTGGCTTTTTCTTCTTCTGCTTTCTTCTGTTCCTCAAACTCTGGAATCACTGGTGGTGCTTGTGGTCTTGAAGGATGTTTTCCATCATTCAACGGAGATCTAGGTGCATACCCTAGTTTCTCTTCTTCACTAACTGTAATCAATCTACTTGGGGTTGTTACAACTCCATCTCCTAGAGCTATATGTCTATGAGCAATAAATTGTCTAGCTTGATATGGAGTAGCAGCCAATCCCTTTCTATGCACGAGAGTTTGTAGACGACGTTCTAAAACTACACGAACATCAAGAGAAAGAACTGAATCTAAATCACTACCTTTTGGAAGCAAACCAATTCGGGATAAACGAGATAATAATTCATTTTCACGTTGACTTCTCACATCTGGATCTAAAGATAGAAGAGTACGTGCTTGTTTTCTTGCTGTAGAAAGAATAGTGCTGGCTTTCCAAAGCTCTTTCTTATTCCTTAATCCATATTCACCAACTAGAGGAAGTTCTCTTTCCAAACGAGCTTTGTCATAAGGATGTCCTGGAGTTACAATCTTTTTTCTTTGTCTTCTTATTCCACCCATTTTTTACACCTTACCTTTTCCTCTTTGAAACACCCACTGTGGTTCCACGCTTACCATGGGTTCGGGTTCTTTGTCCCCTTACTTTCAATTTGAATTGATGTCTAATACCTCTTCTACTTCTTATTCTGATATATCTTTCAACATCTTGTTTATTCTGTAGAATAAGCTGAGCTTCAGTTATATGTAGATTCTCGCCTGTTTGGCGATCTTTCCGACGGTTTACCATCCATTCAGGAATACCTGCGGATGTAGGGTCGGATATAATCGCTTCAATTTCCTTTATGACAACATCGGTAAGAGAACCAATGCGTTCTGAAAAAGGAATTTGAAGAGTATTCACAATCGTTTGAGCTAATCGTCTACTTACTCCAGATATCCTTGAAAGACCCAAGGCTACTGGTAGATGACCCTCTAAATCTGTTGACTTAATTCGAACTAAATGGCGAAATGACACATAATCACCTTTTCACTTTATTTTATTCTGCAACCCGAAGTTGCAGTGCTCTCGATTTCTAAAGGTATTTTAGAAACGGGAGATGAGTTTCTCCATCGAGCTTCGCCAAGTGCTTTTTTACTTATAGCACTAAATGACTTCAAGAAGAGAGCTAAAAGGATTTTTTTAAAGATTTGCTTCAAAGACAAAAAAAGTTTTTTAGGAATGGAGCCAGGACGGGGAATTGAACCCCGGAGTCTATCGACACTAGATTTCCAATCTAGCCTCATACCAGGCTTGAGTATCCTGGCTTCAATTAAGAGTAATAGACGTTGTAAATTGATAATATTAAAAATATTACCATGATGTTCCAAACTCAAAACATCAGTAATCAGAAAATCCTAAAGAAATAATTTCTTAACCTTAAAAATGCTTATAAATAGAAGAACATCTATTGGTTTAAAACTCAACCAGTGACTTTAATGGCTTCCAAATTCTTGATGCTATTCAAACCGTTTCAACGTTTTACCTTTGAGGTAAAAAAGCCAGCAAGAAAGCCTTCTTTCAAAAGAAAGCTTGCTTGGACTTTCGGAATTCTCGCCCTTTATCTAGCAATGCTTAATATCCCTATAGTCGGTGTACCAAAAGAAGGAGGTACAGATCCGTTTTTCGCCATGAGGGCAATTTTAGCTTCCCAAAGAGGAAGTTTAGCAGAATTAGGTATAGGACCTATTGTAACTGCAGGTTTGATAATGCAATTGTTGGTAGGATCACAAATCATTAAAGTTGATTTCACCAATTCAGAAGAGCGAGCACTATATACTGGTACTCAAAAAATTCTCGCTGTATTAATGACAATAGTTGAAGCCATTGCCTATATTCTTGGTGGTGCATATGGAGAGCTAGATTTCCAAGCACAAATGATCATCTTACTTCAATTGGTGGTAGCTGGATTCATAATATTGCTAATGGATGAAGTTATTCAGAAAGGATATGGATTAGGAAGTGGTATCAGTCTATTTATCGCTGCGAGTGTTTCATATAACATCTTCGATGGAATGTTCAATCTTACGGAAGATATTTTTGTAGGAGGACAATCTTGGTATCGAGGAGCAGTTCTTGCATTCGGTCAAGGAATAAGGAGAGGAGATGTTCTTACTCCATTCAGTCGATTAGGAAGAACTCCAGATATGGTGGGATTAATTGCAACAATAGTTGTATTCGCCATGGTCATATATGTAGATTCAATCAAAATTGAAATTCCAGTTCAACATAGTCAATTCAAAATGCCTGCAAGATATCCTATAAAATTCTTATACACTTCAAATATCCCTGTAATTCTTGTAAGTGCATTATTTGCTAACATCTATTTCATATCTAATCTAATGCATAACAAATGGGGTAATACGAGTACGGGGTTCAAAGGCTTTCTAGTTTCGTTCTTCGGAAAATGGGAAACCATAGAAGGCACGGATCAGCTAGCGCCGATTTCCGGCTTGGCTGCACTCACTACGGCACCGTATGGACCCGAACAGGTTGGAGCCTATCCTGGAAATGCTGTCGCTTATTTCTTCATAATGGTGGTACTCTGTGGAGTTTTCTCACGGATATGGATAGATACGGCAGGTATGAGTTCGAAGAATGTGGCAAAACAATTACTTGATGCAAATATGCAAATTCCTGGTTTCCGGAGGAACCCACGTATTGTTGAAAAGTATCTAGAAAGATATATTCCTACTGCAGCCTGGGTAGGAGGATTCTTCATAGGAGTATTAGCTGCTATAGCAGACTTCCTTGGAGCACTTGGTACGGGTACGGGTATCCTACTAACTACGGGTATTCTCAGACAATACTATGAGATATTCGCTAGTGAGCAAATTAGTGAAACAGTACCTGCATTAGCAGGTCTTCTAGGGCTTAGATAACTCCCTTCCCCTTTTATTTTATTTTTATTTTTATTTTATAATTCAAGCTCAATGATCTTGTTTGTCTTTATACTTTCAATAGAACCCATTGCAATTTTAAGAGCTTTCAATCCATCTTTTGAAGCTATCAGAGGTTTTTCTTCTCCTAAACATGTTTTTACGAAACGAACAAGTTCAGCTTTCAATGGTTCTTGCCATTCTAATTTCCTGTTTTTCACCCATTCATCATCTTCTATTAAGTATTCTTGAGACATATAATCTGCTTCAACAACACCATTTTCACATGTTAGCATTAACTTCCTTAATTTATGAGGAGTGAGGTAATTAGATTCTATGAAACCTGTTACTCCTTTGCCGAAATCTAATAGAATCTCTGCATAATCAAAATAAGCATGACGGAGTTTCCCACCTCGGGCGTAAACTGATATTGGATCTTTAGCAATAAGATGACGAAAAACATCAATATCATGAATACTAACATCTCTAATAACGTCGACATCCTTGAGTCTATCTGGCCAATATGGTCCTAAACGTCTAGCACTGATTAGAACCAATTCCCCTAATTCTTCATTTTCGATTAAGACCTTGGATCTACTCACAATAGGATTAAACCTTTCAATAAATCCAACTGTAACAAAAACATTCGAACTCTTTTCAGCATCTAAAATTCTCTCAGCTTCTTCTACAGTACTTGTCATAGGTTTTTCAATTAAAACATGTTTTCCATTTTCTATTGCCATTAAAGCAATTTCAGCATGGGTGGAAGTAGGTGAAGCAATACTAATAGCATCTATCTCTTCTGCTTTCAACATATCTTCAAGATTAGAATAGAATTTTGCATTGTGTTCTTTCGCTAGATTTTGAGCCCTCTTTGAATCTAAATCAAAGATACCGACTAAGTTTGTGAGCTCTAATTCCTTGAAGACTCTTGCATGATTTTTCCCCCAACTCCCTACACCAACTACTGCGACGTTTAAAGTATCCATTTTTCATCACGTATTATATTCACTCATTTTGAGTAAACAAAAGTTAATATTTAAAATTTATCTTATGATGCAAAAGAAGAATTAGAAGAAACTTGAAATAGCTAATTGAGTGTTTCTCTTCAAAGTGCTTACAGTGAAATCAGAAGAATATAAGCTTATGAAAGCTTACAAAGACATTTCTCCAAAATATAGTAGGTTAAAAACAAAACCATGGAAAGATTTTCAATCCTATCTATCTTCTCTTGAGAATAAATTCACATTACCTTCTTCTGGAATTCTGCTGGATATTGGTTCTGGAAATGGAAGAAACCTGATACTTTTTCAAGATAAAAACTTCGATCT
>JAEOTK010000222.1 GCA_016839875.1 Candidatus Heimdallarchaeota archaeon | reverse complement strand
ATTTCAAACCATTTTCGAACTTCTCTATCCCTGCTTCAGTCATAACTGAGTCCTACCTAAATTATTACCAAATATGATTGTTTTATCACTTGAAAATTATAATATATTAAATTACACATCAGCTTGGAAAAGTGCTTTTGTAGAAAAAATCTTACATTGGTTTGTATCCAATTTTTTTGAAATCCAAAATGAAGAGCTCAATCTTATTTTCTTCACAAGCTTCTACAATTTGTCCAGTATGACTTAATGTTACTATACCTTTACGTATTTTTTCAGGTGGAATTCTTTTCTTCTTCGAATAATTTTCAATATTATATCTTGTGACTTGACCAATTGTACTATCTTTAGCATCCAGTTTTATTTCTACTAAGAAATGATTTTTATCTTTATCAATAAAGACAAGATCTATTCTTGCAGTTCCTAGATCTACTTCTTCCTCTAGAAAATCCAATCCATCTTCCAATAGAGAAGGTTTCTTTATGATTAAATTGACTAGATCCTGCTCAGTAAATGATTTATCATATAAGTCTGGATAATAATCAGTTTCATTATTTAGAATCTCAAGAAGATGACGATATGGACTTTCTTTGCTTCCTTTGACTCCCGCTAATCCATAAGGGCAGGCTCTTATAATTTCATCATCTTTCAGGACAACTAATATTGGACCATCTTGAAGATTCAGTTTTTTCTTTCTTGAAATTACTAATTTTGCTCCTCCTCCACTAACAACCTTAAATTTCCAACGAGTAGCAGCATTACGAATTCTATCTTTTAATTCTTTTCTTCCTTTCTCAGATAGAGAATCTATTTCATTAAACTTTATACTTTTTAACTCCTTTAATTTTTGTAATAATTCTTTTACTTTAATTATTTCAGAATCAGGTGTCTCATCATTGTAATAAAGATTAAAGACCAATTCTCTCAAAGGGATTTCTCTTTCTGAACTCATGATTATTCACGTAAAGAATTCATTCATAGAAAAAGAAATTTTCCATCCCTTAAGAAGAAAAGGCTGAAATCTTACTTCTTACTACCAAAAATGATTATCAGAGAGTGAAAAAAAGATAATAAGTAGAATAACTTAGACGTTATTAATTACATAGAATAAATACTTAAAAAGAAAAATGAGATTGAAAGAGAATAAGAAAAGTTTATCAACTGAAAACCTTTCAATCAATAAAGTAAAAGAAGAGACCAGAAGCCGATCCAAGATTATGGCCCTGAAATTGGTGAAAAGAATGAAGAGAACAAAGAGCTTTTTCATTGTATTAGGTATAGTTACGTTAATGTTAGTATCAGTTTCCTTTTTCGCAGAGAGTAAAGGTGAATATTTTAGCGATTCAATCGTTGAACAAGAAGATTCCCTTGCAGAAATACAGAAGAAACAAGAATTATGGAATCAATATTTGGAATTACAATCAACATCAAATGGTTTAACCAAAATGGGTGTTTTAGATGTAGATTTTGGAAATGCTTACAAAATGGAAATAGTTAACAATTTCAACGGTTATAACACTTTGTTTGTAGCAGGTCTAGGTGGTGGAGTCACATTCGTCAATACTAATAATAAATCGAATCCTAGTGTCATAGCGAATTATTACAGTGATGGAACTGTATTAGATGCTGCAGAACATGATGGGTTAGTTTACATTGCTAAAAAAGACACCGGCCTTGAAATCTTAGACGTCAGTGATTGGAATGACATAGAAAGTGTAGCTGTTCATGATGATGGAGGAGAAGCTTGGGATTTAGAATTCATGGGTTACGATTTCTTGTATGTTGCAGATGGAACCGGTGGTCTTGAGATTTTTAATTTCAGATGGAATGATAGAAACTTCACCAAAATTAGAACTGACAATTTTGGTTTGGATGAAATTGTTGGAGTTGTTGCTGATCCTCTAAATAATCTTGCCTTTCTAATGGCTGGGGATGAAGGTGTTGCAGTTATTGACATTACTACCCCATTATCTCCAACTCTTATTACCATACTTTATGATGGTACTCCTGATTCTCGTAACGGTGATTTTAGCTGGCCATATTTATATATAGCTGATGGAGCTAATGGCTTGAAAGTCTACAATTATACTGATCCAACCAACATTACACTTTTAGGTACATTTGATATTGGTCCAGGAGAATATGCTGAGTTCTTTGAATGGGATGTTGGTAGGAAAGCTTATCTTTCAACTGGAGAAAATGGGTATCTTTACTCATTAGATATGAACAATTTGTCAAATATACTCGAGAATTGGCGAGTTGATTTAGATATAGGAGCAGCAAATGATATAAAATTGGAATCACAAACGCTGTATCTGGCAAATAATTTTGATCTGAAGATTTTTACCTCACAATTTCCAGACCTACCACTTCCAACAGGTGATTTGGTATTTGCAGGAGAACCAAGTGCAACTTATGTCTCAGAGGATATAGGAATTCTCTCAAACGGATTAATTGGTTTTAACTTAGTTAATTTGTCTGATATTACTAATCCACAATTAATTTCAAAATTTGAAACAAAAGGAACTTCATATTATGAGGTAATAATAAATAATACACTCATTTATTGTGCAACAAGTGATGGATTAGAAATAATAGACATCTCAGATCCAATGAATCCTACTAGTTTGTATGTATTATATGTAGGGGAAGCTAAGGCTTTGGAATTTTCAGATAATATTGTCTATATTGCTACGGTAAGTGATGATTTATATTCAATAAACGTTACGAATCCCTCTTCACCTACTATTTTAGATACAGCAGGAATTGTGAATGATCTTTTAGATATAACGATAAATAGTAATTATGCTTTTGTCACTATGGGTACGAATGGCTATACTATTGTTGATATTAGCGATCCTAAAGCATTGAGTATTCATTCAACACATGCTGTTTCCGTTGCAGCTGATGGTATCTATGTGAATGGTACTGTTTTAGCAATTGCTGAATATACAAACGGAGTAAGATTATACAATATTTCAGATATTAACTCAATCACTCCATTAGATAGCAAATTAGTAGGCACACACAACGTAACAAAAGTTTGCATTGACAAAGATAGTCTTTTTGTTACAGCTAAAGAAGATGGTGTATTCATAATTGATGCTAGTGATCCAACTAGTTTAGGTAGTTATGGCTATTTTGATGATGGTGGTTCTGCAGTAAATCTCATGGTTTATGACGAAATAATCTATGTGGCTGACGACTTAGATTCATTTGAAGTAATTGGGAAAGACACAGATTTCGATCGTTTAGCAGATTACATAGAAAACAATATCTGGACAACTGATCCAAATATCGCTGACACAGACTCCGATGGAATCCTAGATGGAGACGAAGTTGATTATTGGCAAGACAGAGATATTAATCCTCTATTCGACTTTGATTTGGATACTTTTGGAAATATCTTAGATGTTGATTCAGATGATGACACAATAAACGACGGAGATGAAATCAACATTTGGGGTTCTGATCCAAATAACTTGGACTCAGACGGAGATGGTGTCTCAGATGAAGACGAAGTTTCACCAATAACTCAATACAAAACTCACCCTGCACTAGCAGATAGCGATGCAGATGGTCTTGATGATTTTGATGAGTTATTTGGTTTGTATGATCCAACAAATCCCGCTGCAAATAATACT
>JAEOTK010000221.1 GCA_016839875.1 Candidatus Heimdallarchaeota archaeon | reverse complement strand
TGGGTATGTATGACTGCGCCACTCATTACAATATTCCTATAATCTCAGGTAAGGACAGCATGAAGAATGACTATTATTCAGGCCAGAAGAAATACTCAATTCCACCAACTCTTCTTGTCACTGTTGTAGGCAAGATCAATAATATTCATCATGCCATGAGTTCAGAGTTTAAGACTCCAGGTGATTATGTGTATGTGCTGGGCGTTACCAGAGATGAACTTGGTGGAAGCGAATTCTACAAGCTCTTTGGAAGCATTGGAAACAATCCCCCCAAGATCAACTGGGAAGAACACATTCCTATTTACAAAGCTCTCTCAGCTGCCATAGAGGATGGTGTTGTTGCATCTGCACATGATGTTTCTGACGGCGGACTTGCAGTTGCATTTGCTGAATCAGCCCTTGGAATCGGATTCGGTGCTGAGCTGGATCTTAATCAAATTATTGCATTTACAAGAAAGGATGATGCGCTTCTGTTTGCTGAGAGTCCAGGCAGATTCGTAGTAAGCATCAGTCCTGAAAATGTGAAAAGATTCGAGTATATAATGAATGGGACGAAATTCAGCAAGGCAGGAAGAGTGAGGGGAGACAGGAGATTCATAATAAGAAAAGGGGAAGATATACTAATCAACAAACCAATAGAAAAGGTCAAAGAGGCTTATTTGAAAGGAGTCTAGATCTTTTTTATTATGTTTCCACGGCCTCTCTTAAACTTCTTAATATACCCTAATTCTTCTAACTCGGCAATTATTAAGCTTAGTTTAGCATCAGAGAAATTCAATGTTTGTCTAAGTTCCTTTTGAGTGCTTCTTCCCTCAAAGCTAACTAATGTTTGCATTACCTTTTTTGCATCATCGTCCAATTCTTGCTTTTTAACTTGCTTTATTGGTTTTTTTTGCAGTAGTAAAAACAGAATGATAATTACTGCAATAATAAATCCAATATAAATCGCAGGATGTATTACTGGTTTAAGTACAAGGTCAATCTTTTGATCTTCAGTCCCAACTTTTACCTGTTCTTCTACGTGTAATGCTATGTTTCCATTTTCATCAAAATGACTTGCAGATATCTTATAATCGCCTTCTGGCAAGAACACAGAATAATTGCCTTTGTCTAATACTAATTGATAGGAGAACTCTCCCTCTATCTTCACAAATGTCTTATTTAGCTCATTTAAGTCACTTGTATAAATGTCTCCAGAAACGAACGCAGCTATACTATAGCACGCAAGCAATAGAATGAATAGCAATAGGCGCATACGAGGTAATCAACTTTCTTTATTTATAAAGATATTTTAATTCAAAAAATCTATTTAAATACCAGAATCCAGAACTTTTTTGTGATTCAAATGAAATTGATGTTTGCTGTGGTTTTGGGGATATTGTTGATATCTGGATGTGTTTCTGCACCTGAAGAAATTACTCCTATATCAGAAGAAGATCTACAAGAAGATCTTGTACCATTAAATAGAAGTCTAATAAAAGTAGATAAAGATGGAACTGTGACTACCATTACGATAAAGTCAGTAACTGAAGGTAAAAGACCTCAGTTTCCCTTAGAAAATTACACAGACCAATTTCTTGATGTAAATATACACAGCGATACATTTATTCAACTCAACAATACTCACATAGAATCTCTGGATGAAGAAGAATCATTTTGGTTAACTCCATACGTAAGAAACAATACAGGGATAATGTTCAATTCCATTTATTCAAAAGACATTGATGAATGCAATCCATCAACCGTGAAAATCCTTGGCACGGAATATCTAACTTATATGCTAAAAGATGGAGAAGCATTTGAATCTGATGACAAATGGAAAGTTGAATTGGACAAAGAAGATGGTTGCCTAAAGAGGGTAATAATCAATCAATACGGATACTTCTATGGACTTAAGAATAATGATCAAATCAATTTATTTAGAAATGACAATACAGTGCTAGCATACTTTGAAGATCTAGAAACCGAGCCCACTCTGAAAATTATTTTTACGGAGCCAATCGAAAAAAAAAGTTAGCGGGATTGCATCTTA
>JAEOTK010000220.1 GCA_016839875.1 Candidatus Heimdallarchaeota archaeon | reverse complement strand
TGATTGGTTTTTTCAGATACTGTGCGTTTACCAGTTCTACACCATCAGCTATTTCCATCACTATAATGTGTCTATTGTAACCTAACAGCTTAGGAATGGGAAGTTTCTGATTTTGAAGACTAGATAGAATTTTGTATTCTCTTTTTGAGGAGATTTCTGCAATTGAGAAAATTGAGTATTGGAATTTGCCTTTCAAGAAATCTCGTTTCCGTTTTATTTTTTGAAAACTTGCTCTTCCAGTTCTGTTAATCTTTAAAATCACTTCTTTATCTTCGAAGGTAACACCATAATAAATGTCACTCTCTTTTCCAACCCCTTTTGATCTTCCAACACCATATACTAATTTCTTTTCATATAGTGCATTTAATGCTAAAGCATCAAATCCTGCAAAATTCAAGGTGTAACCTACAAATTGTCCTGTCCACCTGCGTATCAGTTTTAGTTTGTTTAATTTAGAAAGAATTAGCTCAACATCTTTTTGTCTAAATCCTGAATAGAGTGTGATTTTATCAACAGGAGCATACTCTCCTTTCTTTAGTAAGGTTTCTATCATATTTAGAACCCTTACATCCTGTTTTGATAAATCCTTGAGCACGCTTGCTCCTCGAAGAGCTATGGGCATTAATATGATGTAAGAGTATGACTTAAAATCCTTTTCTTTCTTATTGTTTACTTGAATGACTAAGAAAAAACATGATGTCATGAAAAGATACAATGAAACTGCATCTAAATACGATGATAGATATAGGTCTATTCAAGAGCAAAAATATAGAGAAATATTTTCAATGATTGACTATGATGTAAATGACATTGTCCTTGATGTTGGATCAGGAACAGGACTCTTATTGGATTACTTATCTTCTTCAGTTGAGAACATTTTATGTTGTGATCTTTCTTTCAATATGCTTGTTGAAGGAAGAAAACGACACAATAATGCGATTTTTATCTGTGCTGACAGCGATCACTTACCTTTTCGTGATTCAAGTTTTGACTTAACTACTTGTATATCAGTCATTCAAAATTTACCGGAACCATTTCAGACAATTGAGGAAAGTTTTAGAATTTTGAAGGATGGGGGAAGACTTCTACTAACAGCTTTAGATAAAAAGTATACTGACATTGAATTGAGAAATATATGCGTCAAAGCTGGATATGATGTAATCAAGCTTTGGCATCTATCAGTTGAGGACTTTTCTGTAATTGCAGAGAAGAACTAAACAAGGTTTATAATAATTTTCTTAACCTTAGTTTTACAAACTTTGCGTACTCCATGAGCCCCAGGTTCATACCTTGAATCAAGTACACCTGCTTTTTCTAAATATTTAATTTGTGCTGAAGTATTTGCTTCTGTCTGTTTCATTCTTTTTGCTATACTTGAAATATCCATTTCTTTATCAAGTAAGAGTTTCACAATTTCAAATCTTGTTGGAGAAGATAATGCTTTTGCTAGTTTTATTGATTTTTCCTTGTCACTTAATTCGAGAGTTTCTGTCACTTAACCACCCCTAGTTAAATTATTTTTCAAGTTTTTTTTCATTATTTAAATATAATGTTTGGTAAACGAATTATTTTTTATTCTTTGCAGTATCATTAAATGTTATCATATATTTATTTTTCCTAAATATTATCTAATTTAATCATCTTTTTGCTGTATAAATGAGAAATTTTGACCTTTAAATCAGTTTTTTCTGTTTTTTTCTTCATTTTACTTGTAAGGCAAAATATTAGAACATCAATAATCGTTAATGATTTATACTGATTAGTGAGAAAATCATTAATCAAATTGATTTAGCTGAGTGGTAGCAATGAGCTCTACAATAGATGAGCGAATAGAAGCTCTTGAAGATGAGATAAGAATCACACCTAAGAATAAATCTACAGAGCATCATGTGGGATACTTAAAGGCCAAACTTGCTAAACTCCGCAGAAAGAAACTTGATTTTCAACTTTCAGCTCGTTCTACCAAATCATATGGTTTTGATGTCAAAAAAGCTGGTGACGGCTCAGTCGTCTTAATTGGTTTTCCTTCGACAGGTAAATCAACTTTGATCTCTAAAATAACTAGCAAACAATCTAAAATCGGAGATTATGCATTTACTACAACAGCAGCTATTCCAGGAATTCTCTTTCACAGAGGAACGCAAGTCCAAATTATTGATCTTCCAGGTATCATTGAAGATGCTAGTATGGGAAAAGGAAGAGGAAAAGAAATCCTTGCAGTTGCAAGAAGTGCAGATATGATACTTATTCTTCTTGATCCAAAAGAGGTTGATCAATTTTATGATAAAATATTAAATGAACTAACTAAAGTTGCTATCAGACCAGGCAGGTCGAAACCTTATGTTCGGATAAAGAAATCAGACAGAGGAGGAATTGCTCTCTCAACTCTTACAAAACTAACTCATATGAGTGAAAAAACTTTCATGGGGATAATGAGAGAATACAAAGTAATGAACGCTTCTGTTACAGTCCGTAGTGATTTAACAATGGATGAACTCATCGATGTACTTGAAGGGAATAGAGTCTATCCAAAGCTTATGGTAGTAATAAATAAAATTGATTTAATTTCAAAACATAAACTGAAAAAGATACGAGAAAAGATTCCTGAAGCAGTTTACATAAGTGCATTAAATGGTAAGAATCTAAATCTGCTAAAAGATGAGATTGTAGATAAGTTAGAATTGATTAAAATTTACCTCAAAAAACAAGGGCATAAAACAGACTTTGAAGAACCTTTGATTGTAAAACTGAATTCTACAATTAAAGATGTTTGTGATAAGATTCATAGGAAGTTTGCTTCACAATTTAGATATGCTGTTATCGATGGACCAAGTGCAAAACATCCCAACCAACGTGTGGGACTAGAACATGTGGTGAGAGAAGGAGATACAATAACAATTATTGTAAAGAAATTCTAGAAAAAAAGAATTAGAGGAGGAAGGGAATTCCAAAAGCAAAAGGAATCACATATATTATTCCCCAGAAAAGTACGAACACTTTCCCCATGTTTATAATCTCCCAGAAATTCACTTGTCCTCTAATTTGTGCTTTTTTAGTTTCTGGACGACTTATATCTTTTACACTCACAAACGCTGTTCCACCAGTAACGGGAACTCTAGTAGCTCCTGAAATGCCTAAAAGAAGAAATCCTAATACAATCATTCCAATACCAATTTTACCTGTTAATGAAAACGTAATTGTCACATCTCTCACAACTGCATAGATAATTGCAGGAATAAGAATGTAAAGTGCTGACCATATAGCAGTTCCTAAGAAGAATGTTCTATAGTCCTTAGGTTCCTTTTCTTCCTTGGTTGCATCTGGAATCTCATAGTGTTTTGATGTCCTTAATTTTTCTGTTCCTCTGCTCATTTTTTTCACATCAAATTAAACACTTATGTAATAAATTTCAGCATTTAAATTCTTTGTATGAAAATGAGAAAAAAGAGAGGAAGAAGATATTTCTCCAGGTTAAGTTTTATTTCTTATATTCTATTACTCCACCAACAATGGTAAATTTGACTTCAACATCATGAAATGAATCTAAATCTATTTCATCGAGATTGCGATTTAAAATTACTATATCTGCTAATTTACCTGAACTAAGAGAACCTTTTATTTTCTCTTCACCAGAAGTAATAGCTGGATAAAGAGTAAAGCATCTAATTGATTCTTCTAATGTTAATCTTAAACTGGGATCTGGATGATAGATGGCTCCTTTTATTCCATATATTGGTCCTAATGGCATTCCATCACTGCCAAAAGCAATTAACATATCATTATCTAAAACCCATTTGAATGGATTGTTAATCATGGTTCTTTCAGTTCCAAGTCGTTGTTCATACATGCCATTTACTCCTATCATTCCCCATCTCCAGACAAAATTTGGTTGCATTGACATTACAAGACCTAATTTGGATGCTCTTTTTGCGTCCTCCTCTAGAAGAAGTTCCGCATGTTCTATCCTATGGAGAGACTTCTTACATTCAACTGAATCAATGTTTTTCTCAATAGCTGTAATGACGTTTGCGATTGCTTTATCCCCAATTGCATGTGCAGCTATTTGCATTCCTGCATTATGTACTTTTACTACCATTTCATCTAGCATTGTTTCATCATAAAGTGCGAAACCTTTCTCTCCTTCTTTATCATCATAATCATCATAGATGTAAGCAGTGCGAGCACTTATTGCTCCATCAGTCATTAATTTAACAGCACCAATTTTCAACCATTTATCTGCATAGATTTTTGAAAGACCTAATTTTATCGCTTCATCAATCATATCTTCGTAAATTATCCCATAAATTCGAATCTTTAACTGGTTATTTCGAGCGAGTTTGATGTAAGGCAACAGATTTTCAAAGGTAAGATTGTCATGAACAGAAGTTATACCAAGAGAGAGACATTCTTCTATACCAAAATTTATACCCTTAACAAGGTCATCAAATTTCGGTCTTAGTTCCTTTTTATCAGACAAGTCTACATCTCTTAAAGTACCAATAATTTCACCATTTTCATCAACATCAACTCCTTGCTGCTCCTTTGATAAATTTAATTTCGTAAATCCAATAGTATTCACAGTTGCAAAATGACCTGAAACATGAACCAGATTAACAGGATTATTTGGACTCACAGAATCGATGTCTGCAGCTGTTATGTATCTTTGTTCTGGCCAGTTACTTTGATCCCAGGCACGTCCTATTATCCACTCACCTGGTTCTTTCTTTTCGCATTCTTTCTTGACAAGTTCTACAGCTTCCTCCAAACTTCTAGTATCTCCTAAATATAGATACACCTTGTTCATTCCGTTCCATGCAATATGTGTGTGAGCATCAATGAAACCAGGAATAACAGTGTTACCTTCAGCATCGATAATTTCTGTATTGGATCCAATCAGATTTTCTATTTCTGAATTACTTCCCACCTTCATAATTGTATCATAAAAAACTGCTAAAGATTCTGCTCTAGGTTTATCTTCTTCCATCGTCCACATATTTGCATTCTTAATAACTAGATCAGCATAAAGTTTGTTTTGCATAATTTAGGTAAAAGATAGTTTTTTTTAAATTCTATCCTTGAACAGTGCTTTACTAGAAAATAGATATAAATAAGCATCCAAATCTTTAGAATAATATGACAAGAGTAGCTTTAGTTTCTACTGATAATAGAGAGGAAGGAACGGTTAAAGCCATTGATCTTCTTGGTGGAGACCCAGTTAATTTCAAAGATGTCATTCTCAAACCTAATTTCAATACAGCGGATACACCTCCCGGGTCTACCGCTACTGAAACATTAAGAGTGTTAATTCCAAAACTTAGGAAAATGGGAGCAACTTCTGTTACTCTAGCTGAAAGAAGTGGTCCAGTTAACACTCGTGAATGTATGGAAGAAAAAGGTATTATCGAATTATCTGAAGAATTAGATTTTCCAATAGTCAACTTAGCTGAAATTCCTTTGGAAGAATATGTTCATGTTATACCAGAAGATAGTCACTGGAAGAACGGATTTCTTTTTGCTAAAATATACCATGAAGCTGAATCTATAGTTGAGACTTGTTGTTTAAAAACACATCATTCAGGATACTTTACTCTCTCTTTGAAGAATGCAGTGGGTTTAGTTCCAAGAAGAAACCTAGATGGAAATTCTTACATGAGAGAATTACATGGTTCCCCTTATATCAGAAAAATGATTGCAGAGATTAACACAGCATTTACACCAGACTTGATTGTTTTAGATGGAGTTGTTTCTTTTGTCGATGGAGGACCTGCCAGAGGTACAAGAGTGAATACCAACATTGTACTTGCAGGAACTGATAGAATTGCAATCGATGCAGTAGGCGTAGCAATACTCAGAATTCATGGCACTACTCCTGAAGTTTCCAAAGGACCTATTTTTGAACAGGAACAAATTGCTAGAGCAGTTGAATTAGGATTAGGTGTCTCTTCACCAAATGAAATCGAAATTCTTACAGATTCAGATGATGCAATTCCATTAGCAGAACAAATAATAGAAGAATTACAAAAAACATAGATCATTTCAGTTTTTTGGCTGTTTAGTGGTTTCAATAATCTTTTTAATGGAGTATTTTCTTACCAATAGCGATGCCTGAGCTTGACACTATTCCTACATTGAGGCAAAGAACTAGAGCAAGTTTCAAAGAGATTCTTAAAGCTCAAGAAACAAAAGAAGTGGCAGCTTTTCTTACTTCTCAATTTGTTGCATTCCTAGTATTTATGTCATTAAGACAAATCTTTCCCTTATACTTAGAGAAATCGACTGGTGAAGATTGGGGGATTCGATGGGGAATTATCGTAGCTGCGTATACTTTTGGTGGAATTATAACACGTGTTCCTTCAGGTTATCTCATTGAAAAAATTGGAAGAAAAACACTTGTTATTAGCTCCTATATAATTATGACACTAACAGCTGGTGCTCTAGCTTTCACAAAGAATCTAGCTTTACTATCCATACTCTGGATTATACTTCGGACTTCCAATAATATCTTTGGACTAACAAGTAGATCGCTGTTATCAGATCTTGAAACAAAATACAAAGGATTCTACAATTCAATAATTTCTACATCTGGAAGATTTGGTAGTTTAATTGGAATAGTTAGCCTAGGAGTCTTGCTTGAATTCTTCCAACCATATGTAATGATAATTTTCGTATTTGTCCTTTCCATCATTGGAGGTGTTTTGTTCATACTTCTCTATACAAAAGGTAAGGGTGAAGAAAAATACATTGAAAGACGAAACGAGATGGAAAATGGTGAGAAAACCAAACTAAGAGTTCAAGAATTCAAGAATAGAATATTTATTTTCTTTTTCATAGCTTTTCTAATCTTCGGGGTTATGGAGGGTTTTACAAATCCTCAATTCTCATTATATGGATATAATATCATTAATTTCTCTGAAAGCCTGGTGGGAACAATTTTAGGATTGTCAAATATCAGTTTCATTATTGTTGGACCAGTCATAGGATTCGCAATTTCGCACCGAAAACAGCTAATTGACTACATGCTTGTCTCAGCATGCATTCTATTGACCCTCAATTTTCTAATGATTTTCCTATTTCCAACTAATCCAGGAGTATATATTGCTTTTCTCTTCATACGCAGTGCTGGTCACGCTTTATTTTTCCCAGTAGTTATGACAATTCTAACATCGGTACTGTCAAAGAACCATTTTGCATTACTTTTTTCTATCATTACTACTGCATTCTTCCTAGGTGTAGCAACAACAAGCTATGCTTCAGGAGTTCTTCTTGCTAAGAACATTTCTTACTTCTGGTTATCATCACTTGTTACTGCAGCTGTACTTACTATACTTATTTTGAGCTACTTGATTACAATTCAGAAGAGAATTAAGAACGGAAAAGCTGCTCCCTTAGATTTTGCGGGTCTTAAATAGGACTTTATGATTAAAATAATGTGTCAATAGAGATTCGAAATGTTAGTAAAGTTTACAGTAAAAGAGGAAAGGAAGTAACAGCTCTTGATAATATATCCCTAAATATCAATGAGGGGGAATTTGTTGGATTACTTGGACCAAATGGAGCTGGGAAGACAACCTTAACTAAGATACTAACTACGTTGGTTCTACCAACATCTGGTGAAGCTTATATTGATGGGATTGATATCAATGATGACAAGAAAGTTCGATCACTCGTGGGTTCCGTTTTTGGAGAAACTGGAGGAAGAAGCCTTTACTATAGACTCTCAATTTTTGATAATCTGCTTTTCTATAGTACTTTAAGTGGTATTAGAAAAACTGAAGCTCGAAAGAGAATCAATTCATTGCTACACTTTTTTGATTTAAGCGATAAGAAAGATACGCTTGTTATGAAATTATCAACTGGAATGAAAGCAAAGACTTTACTTATAAGATCATTAGTTCCCTTTCCCAAAGTATTATTGCTAGATGAACCTACTTTGGGATTTGATGCTGAAAGTTCAGAAAGGGCAAAGGAATTACTTCTGGAATTTAACAGGGAATTTGGTACAACAATCTTGCTTACCAGTCATAATTTTACCGAGATGGATGATTTGACTTCAAGATTAATTCTGATAGATAAAGGTCAGCTCATACAAGATTGTTCTCCCTCAATGTTCAAAGAATCAGCAGCTCAACATTATGTTCGAGTAGTCTTTAATCTAGCAGATTTTCATTACAAGAGTTTTGAGGACCTAATATACTACTCAGCAGGTGCAGAGATTTTATTCTTCAGAGAGGAGGATAAGGATAATTTTGTTTATGAAGCAAAGATTAAACCCTCCAAATTTTCATTAAATGAAACTATCTCGCGAATTACCATTCTCATCCTTAGAGCGGGAGGTGAGATATATCAGATTGCTCCTCATATGCCAAGCTTAAAGGAGTCTTTTCTCGCTTTTCTAGCAATAAATAATCAAAAGGAGATTCCGAAGAAAAGAACTGTTGAAGAAATCTTCAACTTACCTTTTCAAGAGGAGGAATAAGTATATCCGACCAATCCCTCGAGGTTTTATCCTCTTTCACTCTAGGAACTAAGAAGAGTTCATTTATAGCTAGAATAAGAGCTATTTTCATTTCCAGATTAAAAATGACTTTGAATTACAAAAGCAGTTTTGTTATGTCATTACTCCTAAATCTAGTTGTTGTAATCATGTATTTTTTCTTTGGCAAATTAAATCCCGATATGCAAATTTTTGGTTTTAATGCAACGTATTTCGAATTTGCACTAATTGGTCTTTGCTTGCAAATGGTAGTTGGAACAAGCCTTGGAACAGTTAATGGTAACATATACAATGAAATTGCTTCTGGAACTTGGTCATCCCTTATCGTCAATTTTAGCTTTCTAGAATATTCAATAGGAACAACTTGTGCGGGAGTTTTTATTTCATCTTTTTCAATTCTCATTGTTGTTCTTGTGGCATATTTATGCGCAGGTTTTTTTCTGACTATTACGTCTCAAGAGATATTATTGATATTTCTGATCTTCATACTAATTTTGACCTCTCATATGGCCATTTCAATGCTATTTACCTCATTTACTATATTTTATCAAAAGGATAGTGGGCTCATCTCACTTCTTTATCAGTTAACCAAAACATTCTCTGGAATTCTCTTTCCAGTTGCATTACTTAGTGGATTTCCTTTGGCTATTTCCAGAGCATTACCCTTCACGTATGGATTGGATGCCCTTCATATGATTCTTTTTTCTGAAACCATTAATTGGAGTTATTTTCTTTTTAATACCTCTATATTGTTAGGGATAATATTGGTTATAGGTGGGATAGCATATATTCTAGTTTTTTTTAGTTTGAGGAATATTAAGAGAAAGGGTAAGGTGGATTGGTATTGATTTCAATTGAAAGTCTTAAATCAGTTTTAAGTAGATTCAAAGAGAAGGACACACAAGCTTCTTTTTTTGAAGGATTCAGAGCCACTTTCAGAAGAAATCTAAAGATAATCTGGCAATACAAGTTTTCAATAGCTATGGGATTTGTAACAAACATTGTAGTTTTTTCTCTATTCTTCTATGTAGCCCATCTAGTTCCTGGAATGCAAATTATTCAAGATAATTATATTGTTGACAGTGTTTCATTTATTTTTGCAGGAGTTCTACTGGTAGAAATATCTACAAGAACTTTAGTTAAATCTTTGAATAGTTTCACAAGTGAAATGAAACAAGGAACTTTCGAAACACTTGCAACATTACCTTTTGGACTTAAGAAATATTTTATTTCAGAAATTTTATTTGAAATATGTTACTCAATAGTTATTTCAATCATATATTTTATCCCTGTTTTACTGATCTTCCCTGTTTTTGAGACTCTCTCCCTCACATTTGTCTCCATCGTATCATTTCTACTTATTGCTTTATGTTGTATCCTTGTATTTTTTTCTCTATCACTTGTCGCAGCTAATTTTACAATTTTAGTTAAACGAGGAAGGGAAATAACTTTAGTTATAATTGGAATAATTAATCTACTTAGTGGGAGTTTATTTCCATTAGATTTGTTTCCAAGATGGCTTCAAATAATTGCATATTTCTCTCCTTTTACGTTAGCAGTTCGTTCTTTCAGATTATGTCTATTTGGAAATGGCACCATCACTGATACTATGGTCTGGCTATCTATTATTGTTCTAATTGCATCATCTATACTATTCTTCGTAATTTTCCATTATACTTACAAGAAAATCTATAGAAGAATTCGAATAACTGGTTCCACAGCTGAATATTAATTGCTAAAATAGTTCTAGAAATTGATTTACGGCTGTTTCTACATCAGTTGATTGTGTTATTGCTCTCCCTATTACAATGACATCAGCATTGTTTTCTAATGCCTTAGAACTGGTTTGAAGATTCAATCCTCCCGCTACAGCAACTAGGATTTTAGGATAAATGGTTTTTACTTCTCTGATTAATTCCCATGGATGTTCTGTTTTTCCTTCTTGATCAATCCCTCTATGGAAAAGAACAATTTTTGGTTGCCTTGAAAGTTGTTTAAGGAGATGAATTGGTTCCTTTACATTCATCATATCTAATATGATATCCACATCTCGCTTGTTAGCTTCTTTGAGAGAAGATTCTAGAGTTTCGAGTGAAGCTAAACCGCTAATCGCTACAGCTGATGCGTTTTCTTCTGCTGCGATTTGGACTTCTAACCAACCTACATCTAATGTTTTCAAATCTGCTATAGCATAGCTTCTTGGGTGATATTGAAGAATGGTCTGTAAA
Source organism: Candidatus Heimdallarchaeota archaeon (assembly GCA_016839875.1). Next base: position 3,165 of record JAEOTK010000220.1, on the reverse strand, counting down.
ATTGAAATTCCAAATTTTTTGATTAATGGTGTTCCTGCCTCAATTAAGATATTTTCAGTATAAGGAATTGCAGCTAAAACGCTTTCAAATTTATTTTTGTCAACAAAATCTAGTGCAATTTGAAGATATGGAGGAGAGGATAGATTCATTTAACGACTCCTTATATCAGTAGGGGTCCCTTCTTCAAGAATTTTTGGTTTTGCAACATCCTTAACATAGTCCATAATAAACACTTGATTTCGTTCATCTCCATGAACCATTATAATGTCTTGTGCACCTGAATCTTTCATTGCTCGTTTTAATCCATCAACTGAACTATGTCCGGAGTATGGAAACTTCATTATTTTGTTTTTGAGTGTGACGTTTTTCATTTTCCTATAGTCACTTTGAAGAACAATCTCTTTTTCTCCATCATAGATTTGTCTGCCAGTAGTACCTTCTACCTGGTATCCAGTGAAACCTAAAACATTATTTTCATTTGTACCACAGAGTTCAAGATATGTATGTATTGGTCCTCCTTCTAGCATCCCAGAAGTTGTAACAATTATAGAACCTTCATTCTTCTTTGCAACAAATTTCCTTGAATTATGAGTTCTATCAGATATTGATGGAATAGGAATGAGGTTTTCTCTGTCGAAAGGAGAGTTCAATCCTAGGTCTTTGAGTCTTTTTAGAAACCTCTTTGAAACCCATTTGTCACTAAGATAATGTTCAGTAATCATATTCATGGAATTAATCATTCCATCAATATATATCGGAACATCTCTCAAATCCCTATCAAATGCAAGTGTTATTAGTACCTCTTGTGATCTACCAACAGCAAATGATGGTAAGAGCATCTTATTTCCCTCATCAGTTGTTTGTTTTGCTAGAAGTCCTAAACCTACATCGATTTTACTTCTCTCAGGAACATATCTATCTCCATTTGTAGATTCTATAATTAGAACATCTACATCTTCCTCTGGAAGTTTGTAACCATCAAACATTGGAGTGACTCTATCGTTTATATCTCCTGAATAGAGAATGAGAGTCCCTTCCCAATCTATTAAGATTTGAGCTGCACCTAAAACATGGCCAGCATCCAGAAATTCAGCAGTAATACCATCACTAATTTTGAATTTCTTATTATAATTATTAGTTGTAATGTTTCGGAAAACTTTGTCTAAATCAGATTCAGACCAATGTCTTCTTCCTTCTATCTTAAGATGATCCACCCACAGTTTATAGACAATATCTTTTGTTGGGTTTGTCATATGATATGAGCCATTATAGCCCTTTTGTGCTAGTTTTGGAACATAGCCAGAATGATCTATATGTGCATGGCTTAGCAAAAATGCATCAAGATCATGAGCAATGTGATCCACTCCAGTTGGAGCTATTGAATATTGTTTAGGTCTTAATTCAATTCCACAATCTAATAGAACCTTATGATCTCTATCAGAGAGAAGAAAAGAACTCCTACCTACGAAATTAGTAGCGCCGTACGCCGTAATTTTAATGTCGTTCATAATAAATTACCGTTATTATTTTTTTAAGTAAAGCTAAGAATTTGTTTTCAGTAGCTAATCTTTGAAAGATTTTCTTACTAGACACTCTTAAGGTTTATTTTTCGTACAATAATGATGCTTCTTCACTTTGTTTGAATACTCTTTTATATAATGGTAGTAAGTTTTTACATGAGAATTATGGAACACAAAGATGACAATGAAGAACAGAAAAAGAAAAAAAGAGAAGACAAATCTGATTTTCGATCTTCATTATCTGATGCATATAAGACACTTGATAGTGATCTTGTAGAAGCCCAAAAGAAAGATGCAGAGAAGAAGCGAGAAGTTATAGAAGAGGGGATAGAAAAGGTTGAGAAAAAATCAGGCAAAGAACTCCTAGCATCTAAAATGTTGGTTTCCAAAATACTCAACATCAGACAAAAAGCAGGAATGACTCAGACAATAGGAACAGCTGGTGGAGTTAAAGCTCCTATGATTTTTGGGAAGGATGAGTTTAAACAAAAACTAGCTAGGGAGCTACTTGTAATTGGTACTGAAGAATTAAGTGACATAGGTGGAGCAATAACTATTGCAAATCTTGTAGACTATTTCCGAGAAACACGTTCTGACTGGAAAGTAAAGACTGGTGAGATTCTTTCAGTATTAAAGAAACTTGAAGAAGAAGAAGTCATACCTAAACGAATCGATATTGGAGATGATGAAGTTCTAATAAGATTCAAGCCGATAGAAATGTCAAGTGATATCCAAGAAGTTTTAAGATTAGCAACAGGACTGCCATTTCTATCTGTTGATAAAGTTACATCTCATCTAGGTTGGCCAATAGAGAGAGCACAAAGCACACTTATATTGATGATGAAGATAGATATTGCAATATTAGATGAAAGCTCAGGAAATTACTATTTTCCCGGTACTGCAAAAATAGAATAGTGCATCTACAGGCCCTAAATCGTGTAAAATGACGTTTTCTTGCATTTTACGAAGACTTTATAAAGTTTTAAAAGAAAATAACTTGGTCATGAGTTTCTATATATTTTAAAAACTCATGACCCTCCCTCCCTCATACGTTTTTATTATCTACTTTTAACTAAAACACGAGAAAATAAGAAAGGAGAGGGGAACTCGTATTATTCTATAAATTGATTCCTCTGAACCAATATTTTGATTCCTTTTTCTTTTTATCAATATCAAATTCTGAGAGAACTTTCACTGCATAATTTGCAGCTGCAATTGCATCTTTTTCTCCCTTTGTATCAAATTCATTAGTAACTCTATTTGCATAGACTGCACATATAGCACCAGTTCTTGCTCCAAATATTTGACCAAGAGTGAATATATGAGAAGCTTCCATTTCAATATTCAAGACTTTCATCTTTTGCAAATCTGGAACGATGTTATCAGTCTTTGATATCTTGTAGTCATCGAAACCAGGTCTTCCTTGACCTAAATAGAAACTTGAGCTAGAAGCTGCTAATCCCACATGATAAGGAAAATCTAAAACTTCACAAGCTTCGATTAAAGCTAAAACAACTTCATAATGAGCAACTGAGGGATAACTTTCTGGAACATAGTGAATACTTGAGCCTTCCATTTTTACAGCACCTGTATTAATGACCAAATCCCCTAGTTCCATACCTGGCTGAATTGCTCCGGTTGAACC
>JAEOTK010000219.1 GCA_016839875.1 Candidatus Heimdallarchaeota archaeon | reverse complement strand
GTGTGTTTTTGTCCCTTTAGAATTAGATCATGATGAATCTCATCAGAAACAACCAGCACATTGTTTTCTAGACATATATCTCCAAGTTTCTTAAGTTCGGATTCTGTCCACACTCTACCAACAGGATTATGTGGACTACAGAGTACTAACATCTTTGTCCGAGGATCTTTAGCTTGTGTTTCAAATTCCTCGAAATTGAAAGTATATTTATTGTTCTCATAGAGTAATTGATTGTTTAGCATTTGTCTTCCATTATTTTGAACAGCTGAGAAGAATGGATAATATACAGGCGATTGTACAATAACTTTATCTCCAGGATTGGTGAATGTTCTAATCATTACATTAACAGCAGGCATTACTCCAGGACTGAAAATTATCCAATCTTTATCAACATCCCAATTATGTCTTCTTTTCATCCAACCTATTATTGAATCGTAAAATTCAGGAGTGCCATGCCAGCTGTATCCATAGATTTGCTCTTCAGCTTTGTTCTTAACAGCTTCAATTACTGGATCAGGACATTGAAAATCCATATCAGCAACCCAAGCTGGTAAAACATCTTCTGTTCCGAAAAATTCTTTGAGTACATGTTTATCCCATTTAACAGAATGTGTATTGGTTCTATCAATAACACGGTCAAAGTCATATTTCATATAGTATCAAGAAATAAATTTCTTACCTTTTTTAAGTATTTAGTAGAAAGCTGTTCCCATAGTTTTTTATTATCAGGTTCTAGCGAAAATCAATGAATATTGAACATGTGAATCTTGATGTTACTATTAATCCAAATGATTCTTCGCTCTCTAGTGTAGTATTGGTTAGTTTTATAAATATAGAAACTAAACTGAGTAATATCCTGTTGAATCCTGATCTAAAATGGGAAAAAGTTTTAGCAGTACATAAAAATAGAGAATTCCAACTTGAACCAACAGAGATTGAGGTTCCAGAAGATACTATGTTTAATGTTGCAAGGGCATGGGATTTCAACCTTCCAAAAGAACTACATAATATAGAAAAGTTAACAGTCTCGTTCATATATTCCGGAAAAATAGTTAATACAACTTGGGATTTAAATTACATAACAACAACTGAAGTGGAATTAGCTGATTACGCATTATGGTACCCATATGTGAATGAGATGCTTTTCAGCTTTAATCTAACGCTACATGCACCTGAGAATTGGTGCTGGATTTCGAATGCATATCCAAAGCCTTGTAAACAATGTTTCAAATGGAGAAATTCGAATCCTCAAATGGGAATTGTACTTGTAGGTTTTACTGAAGAGCAAGCTATACCTGAAGGAAACTATGCTATACTTAAAGGTTCAAAAAAGAATTATGAAAAATTTAGAAAATTGGAATCAGAATTTAAAGAAATAATGAAAAAGCAAATTGATTGGTTTGGTTCTCCGAATCAAAAAGATTTCTCGATCATCTTAGTCAAAAGAGAAAAGGGAGGAGCATACGTCAGAGGGAATCTGATGATATACCCTGAGGAACTACCAGAAGAATATTTCACTAAATTCAGTAGAAATGTTATTACTTCATGGATTCATGAATACTCTCATCTTTGGTTTAATAAGTCACCTGCTGATAATTGGCATAATTGGATAGATGAATCCTTAGCTGAATATAGTGCATATCTAATGGCGAAAGAACATTTTGGAGATGATTTTTTTGAGACAATTATTAGGAGAAGGACAGAACTAGTAAAAGAAGCTGGTGATCTTCCTTCTATAAATTCAATTAATAGATTGCATGAGAAATCATATACATTATTCTATCACTGGGGAGCTCTCATTCATGAAAGTATTAGAGAGAAAATAGGAAATGAACCCATGAAACAAGTTATTAGAGATTTTGCACAGAAATCGCTGGAAAGAGAGCAAGTAAATACTTCAGATTATATTGAAAGCTTAAATCACATAACAAATGAAGACTGGACTGAGTTTGTTAATATAAAAGTGTCTTCTTCACCAACATTCAAAGATTAATGAGAATTAGTTAAATAAAATCGCCAAGGGTTTTTTGTGTGTAACGTTTCTTATTGGGTCCTTTCAGATTTTTCAAACTCTTTATGTCAATCAAATAAGAAGAAGCATTAGGAATCTTACTATGATCTTTCCTTAAAATAGATTTGATTTCTCCACATGTCATATAGATATCAGAGTAATTTGAAACTAGTTTTACAGCTGTATCTCTAACTTCTTGTTCTTCATAGAACAAAGCTGCAGATAACGGAGCGATTGCAGAAGGATCTCTCAGATCTTTGAGAGCTTTAATTAATGCTTTGGCTGCAGGTTTTCCAATTCGTTCTAAGGCATAAACTGCATATTCACGAACAATTTC
>JAEOTK010000218.1 GCA_016839875.1 Candidatus Heimdallarchaeota archaeon | reverse complement strand
TCTTTTCTTTCTTTTTATTTTTTAATTTCTTTGTTGACTCTAACGCATTTCTAAGATAACTGATAGTTTTATTTTCATCTTTTTCTTTTTCAGCAAGCTTCTGGAAAAACTCTATGCTTTTTTCAAATTGAACTTTTGCTTTTTCTGGTTTAATATAGGATAAACATTCACCGGCAATATGAAGAGCTTTAGCTTTCTCCTCTAGATTTTTTGTTTTAATTGCAAATTGCTCTGCGATTTGAGCACCAAAATTATTTGCCAGATTTCCCATTTTGGTGAAAGTTTGAGCTCTGTTTAGAAGATTCTTATCTTTCTTCCAACAGTCTGCTGCACGATATGCAAAGTAAATAGCTTCTTCAGGTTCATCATTTTGAATACTAAGGGAAATTAAATGTTCGAATGTTCTTGCTGCATCCTTAAAACGTTTAGTGTTATAGTTTGCATTAGCTTCTTCTATAAGAATATTCATCTTGCTTTCTATATCAGACATCTATCTTCGAACTATATTCACTTCTATAATTCTTATTTCTTTTGGAAGAGGTTGTATAAAGAGAAATATCTTCTAAGCAGTTCTATCCAAGTAGTTTCTTTTCGAAAGACAAAGGTTTTAAAGTATTTAAAGTTCAAAGCCAATGATAATATGGCTCCAACTGATTTCTTCATGGAACTCTGGAACAAAATTGTTACTTTTGATATTACAGTAATTGTTGGTTTAGTAATAGCAGTATTAGGACTAGTATTTCTAATATCAGAAATAAAAACAAAAATACAACATGGCACAACTTCTGAAAATTTGATGCTTGCATTTATCGGATTAACATTTGGCTTAGTTCTAATTTTCATGAGTGCTTGGGTTCTTGCAATAGCTTTGAGTTTCTTTGTACTAGCTGTTTATCAAACATATCAACTACGAGAATCTCCTGTTTGGAGAGAACTAATGATAACTTCAGTAGCAACTTATTTGGTTCTCTTAGTTGGTGCAGTAGGAGATAAAATATTTGAGCTGGTCACTGGTGAAAAAGAGCAGCGATTTTTAGGGTGGTCATACAATATAATGATCTATGTTTTTCTAATCATGGCACTTATCTTCTTTGGAAAGAAATTTGTGCTTGTAAGTAGATTAATGTCCCCACAAATTCTGTATTTAACACTCTTTGCTCTAGCCTATCTAGTACTATGGACAGTTGGTAAGTTTATACCAGGATTTGACAATTTATCTTGGAATTATCTTGGTATGCATGATTACACGTTAGCTCTTTCAAATCCGAAATATCTAGGTACGATTGGAGGTTTCATTAAATCAGATTCTCTTTTAGTGAAAAGAACTATTTTCCTTTCACTTGGTCCATGGGAAATCGTCATCCTTCTATCTTTTCTGATGTACTTCCTATCAGGTTGGCTTTTAACAAAATTACTTGGAATAAAACCTACTGAAGATAAAAGAGTACTGAAAATTGTAGAGGAAGTTAGAGTTAAGCTGGGCATTAAGAAACAAGTAAAAGTAGGATTTGTAGAAGCACCAATTCTAAACGCTATGGCATATGGACCTTGGTTTGATCAAAGGATAACTCTCATATCTTCTGAACTTGATGATTTCAGTGATGATGATATTAGAGGTATTGTCGCACATGAATTGGCACATAATCACCGAATTCACATTATTTGGCTCCAGTTAATCGCTTCCTTTGAGATGATAATTAAGAAAGTCTTCCTATTACCTGCCACAACATTAGATTATGCAGTAGTTAAGGATTTGATGCCTTTTGGGTTATATTTCTTAATCAGCTACGGAATTATAGCATTTCTTTACATATTCGTTAGAATTTTAGAAGGAGATGCTGATCTTCAAACCAAAAAAGCAGGATATGGCAGACAACTAGCTCAAGCTCTCTATAAGCTTGAAGGTTTCTATCAAGGTATTGCTGGGGATTTTGGATTAAATGTTCAATTGTTAACTGGAAAAGAATTCACTGAAGAAGAGAAACGAAGATTCAGTGGTGAAGCTGCTATCAGATTGTACAGACATGTATATCGACCAGGTAGATGGGACATGTTTGCCAATATCTTTATGTCACATCCAAGAACAGCTTACCGAATTGTGGCAGTTGTTGGAGATGATTTATCTCCATTAAAAGGAGCACTGCTACCTTATTGGCTACTATTACC
>JAEOTK010000217.1 GCA_016839875.1 Candidatus Heimdallarchaeota archaeon | reverse complement strand
ATTTTCTATTATCATCACTTTAGCAAAACCAACTATTGATTGTATTACCGAAAGTTTAGCAAATTTCTCATCTATACCTGAATATTGTTCTTCTTCTAATAGCAAATAAACATCTTCTAGGTTGTTTACACTTTCAACGAACTCGTCTCTTTTAGCTCTTTGCTGTAAAAGAAGAGAATTCCAGATAAGAGAATCAAAGATAAGACTTGTATCGTTCAGTTCTTTGCTTTCTGATAATGCTTCATTTGAAATGCTTATTCCTTCTTCATGCATTTCTTCAATGTTAGAGAACGCTCCTAAAAAGAATAGAATTTCACATTTGAGAATCTTTGCTTGAATCTTCTCTATTTGAGAAATATCTTTTTTATCTAATATTTCATTTATTTCCTCTAATGCTCTTTCATATTTTCCTTTTTGTTTCAAATCTTCTAGATCTATTATTAACTGGGATTTTTCTTCAGTCACTGCTACTCACCAGAGTATAACATATAAGTAATAGAAGTATCAAATAAAACTCTTTCGTGAATTAGAGAGTATTACTTGTAGATGACTAATGGTTCTGGTCTTGGAACTAATCTTCTGTATTCATTTTTTGGATAACCTACAGCTAAAGCAGCATAAAGAATGTGATTCTCAGGTAGATTGATAATCTCTCTAATTTTCTTTGAATTCTCCCAACTCTTCTGTACATATCCTATGAATGTTGCTCCTAAACCTAAGGTTGGTGCACCTAAAGCGATATTTTGTGCAGCTATGTTACAGTCTTCTATTGGAGATGAAGTCTCTTCAGGAGCATGTATTAAAAATAGTGTTGAAGAGTAATGTAAAACTTTGTCTATACCTTTTTCCCAGTGATCAATATGGCTTTCTAAACGGTAAAGACTTTTTTTAGCTAGATCAAAGAATTCTTTTTTCCCAACAAGAATTGCAAGAATATTCCACATTTTACTATTAAGCTGTTTCTTAAGTTTCTTGAATAATTCAATCATATTATCTAGAAGAAATTCCAGTTTCTCTCTGTCATTAATAATTGTGTAACAAACCTTTCTATCGTTATGCCCAGTTGGAGCATATCTTCCTAAAGCAATCAGTTGATTAATCTGTTCTTGAGTAACTTTCTTTCTGGAGAAACATCTGATAGATCTTCTTTGTCTAATAGTCTCCAAAACCTGCTCGTAGGTGATTTTCTTTCCTTTCACGGGGAAATCATCATCTAGAGTGTTTTCAAGCATTCTGTGATGAATTATAGCGTCTTCAGGGCATACTGCAACACAATGACCGCAATCATGGCATCTGAAAAGGTTCTGATTAGTTACAGCTTTCTTGTTTTCTATTTCAAAGATGTATCGAGGACAAACATCTACACAGTTCTTACAAGATATACAAGTATCAAGAATTTCTATATTAGGTTCAGCAACCATAAAGTGAAATTTCTAGGGTTTATCAAAAAGATTTCGCAGAAATCTAAATCACTCTGTTGGTATTGGATAAGGTTCTGGGAATATTAAATCCGTCAATATACTGTTTTTTTCCATGAGTGACTTATACCCGAGTTTTTCTATTTTTGTTGTATCAAAAATCCACTCTTTTCCTACCATCTGTGCATATTCTCTGTTTACTATTGGTTCTTTCCTCGCAAATGTAAGTTGTAGTACTTCATATATCCATGAACCAAAGAAGAAAAGTGCATAAGGCAATCGGTATTTGAATCTCTTCTTTCCAACTAAGTGTTTTTCAATATTAAGAACAAGATCTTTGAAGGATACATTACACGAAACAACGTTGTAGGTGTCAAATTCTTTTGTTTTATTACCGTTTAGTAATTCCAAAGCTCTACCTACATCATATGGATGAACAATTGAAATTTCGTGGTTAGGTTTTCCAACGATCGGCATAAGATTGATCTTGATAAGCTTCCCAATTACTGGATAAGTATGTCTATCTCCTTTCCCTAAAATCATTGGTAACCTAACTATCCCTCCTTGAATTCCAGTTTCATCACATTTTTCTTTAATAATTTGCTCTGCTTCAAGTTTAGATTGTGAATAAGATCCCCAAGGTTTTACTCTGTGATCCTCATTAACTGGAGATTCTAAGAGTTTACCATAAACACCTGTTGTACTTGTGTAGTTGAAATATTTTATATCAGAATCTGTTGCAGCATCTAAAAGATTCTGAGTTCCATCCCTATTGAT
>JAEOTK010000216.1 GCA_016839875.1 Candidatus Heimdallarchaeota archaeon | reverse complement strand
GAAAAAAATTGTACAAACAATGGAACTCGATACATTAGTTGAAGAAGTTGTAAAACGAGAACCTAAGATTGTATCGGTAATTGGTGCTGGTCTTTCAAAAGCTTCTGGAATGCCAACTTTTAGAGGGGAAGATGGATTATGGAAACAGTATAGAGCAGAAGATTTGGCTACACCTTATGCTTTTGCGAGAGATCCTGAACTGGTCTGGGAATGGTATAGATTTCGAATGAGGATAGTACTGGAAGCTAAACCAAATCCTGCTCATTATGCTTTGAAGCATCTAGAAGAAAACAATTTAGCAATAGGTCTGATTACTCAAAATGTTGATGGATTGCATGAGATTGCAGATATTAAAAAGTTTGTAGAAATACATGGAAGGATAAGATATGCAAGATGCTCCAAATGTAGCTATTCAGAAAGATGGGATAAAGAAGAAAAAGCAAAAGAGGGTATTGATCTTCCCTACTGCTCAAAATGTGAAGATAACCTTCTCCGACCAGATGTTGTATGGTTTGGTGAAACGCTAGATTCTCATAAATGGGAACAAGCTATAAACTGGACAGCTCAAGCTAATGTACTTCTTATAGTAGGTACATCAGGAGTAGTGCATCCTGTTGCATCTTTACCTTGGTATGCAAAACAAAACAACTCTCTATTATTAGAATTTAACATTGAAGAAACTCCTCTTTCTTCAATAAGTGATTACTCTATATTCGGACCATGTGAAAAAACTCTCCCAGAGTTCACTGATAAACTTATTAAGAAACTAAAATAATGGAAAACCGATGAATAATCTAGAAGATGAGAAGAGGGTCAAAATTCAAGTATTTGGGATTGTTCAAGGAGTGTTTTTTAGAGCTAACACAAGAGACCAAGCTAAGAAACTCAGAGTGAGGGGGACTGTTCGAAATCTTCACGATGGTTCAGTAGAGATTATAGCAGAAGGAAAGGAAGAAAAACTCAATGAATTGATTGCCTTTGCTAAAGTTGGTCCTCCTTCAGCTAAAGTGTATAACATCAACATTAGTTGGGAAAAAGCACAAGGAGATTTTTCAAGTTTTAGAGTAGTTTACTAGTTAGAACTTAAGATTAAAAAGCACATAACAGAACTATGGTAAGAGGAATTATATTGACTGAAGATATTGAACGTAAAGTTCGAGAAAAAATTGAGGAAATAGGATTAAAAGATACTGAACTAGTTCATTTCGGTTCTATTGCAGATCTTCCAACTCAATTTGGTACATTTGAGATAATTGGAGTGCTTAGTTTAAGAGATATGAAAGAACACACTATAGTAATCAAAGGACGTCCATTTGGGAAGAAAAATGTTCCAGTAAGAATTCATTCAGAATGTCTGACAGGGGATGCTTTCGCGTCTCTCCGATGTGACTGTAGAGAACAATTAGAATGTGCTCTCGATACTCTTGCAAAAGAAGAATATGGAGCTTTAATTTATGCTCGACAAGAAGGCAGAGGTATTGGTTTATTCAACAAACTGAAGGCTTATACTTTACAAGAGCAAGGTTATGATACCAACGAAGCTAATACACTTCTAGGATTCAAATCTGATGAGAGGTCTTATCTTGTAGCAGTTGATATTCTAAAAGCAATTGGCATTGAATCTGTGAAATTGATAACCAACAATCCGAAAAAAGTTGCTGAACTTTGTAGCAGTGGAATTGACGTAACAGATAGGATACCTGTTGCAATCACACCAAATGTCTATAATATAAAATACTTATCAACAAAATCTGAAGATGGTCATCTGATGGGAGCTGAAACTCTTTTCTGTCAAGATGAAGAGGAAGGAGAGTAATACATTATTCTTCTTTATCTGCAACTTCTTCAACAACTTCTTCTGATTCTGTTTCTTTTTCTTCTTCTTCTTCTCCATCTGATTTAGAAAGAAGATCATCAAGTTGTTTTCTATCTTCTTCAGAAAGAGCATCCATTGCTTCTTGACTCTTTTGCATAATACTTGAAATAATCATTGTATAAAGAACCTGAAGCAAAGCGCTACTCACAGATAAAACATCAAAATGTTCTCTTGCTCTAGTTCTGGCTAAATCTAGTGATTCTTTCGACATTGATCCCTGTCCAATACCTGGAGATTCTGTATCTACAAGAAAATATTTCTCACCATTGTAAGCTAAGGGATAAGCTGCACAATGAAAGGGCATTGAAGAATACACGTTGCAAATTTTATTGTTGTAATCATAAAGAGGGCAGCCTGAAGGATTTGGATCTTCTCCCTCTACAGGGGATTTCTGAATAACAAGTCTAACATAAGCAGGAGGAACTTACTTAAGCTGTATATGCGGAAGGACATAATGGATTGTTCCATCCTTTAACCACTTCTGTAGATCCTCTAAATAAATCGGAATCTCTTCCCATTTTTCACAACACTTACCACATTTTGTGCAGTTATGGACATACTTCTTTGTTTCTTTCTTTTCTTCTTCTTTATGTTCCACTTCTTCTACTTCATCAACATTTTCTACGTCTTTTACGTCTTCTGGTATATCCTCTTGCTTCTTCTCATCCATTTTATCACTTTTCCGAAATACAAACTATAAAATAAAATATTTTCGATTGAGATGTAAATTTGCTAAGAATTAATCTCCATATATTTCTCTCTTGATTGTTTCAAAGATACCATCGATTGTTTCATACATCTGTTCGGATTCATCTATTGCTGAAATTGATTCCCAATAATGACCACTATTTGGATATCGTTCCTTCAGGTGATTCCAAGCAGTTTGATAATGTTCTTTAATTAGCTGATCAGCTTTACCCTTACTGTATTCGATGAGATCTATTTTATTTACAACCAGAAAGAAAATTGCTTTTACTTTTCTAGCTTTCCGTTCTGCTTTTACAACATCGTCATCTAAGGTCATTAGAAAATAATTCGAAACTTGTGTTAAAGCATCAATCTGTACTTTAGCATCTTGGGTAGGATCAATCATGAAAATAATACCATTTGTGTTATAATCTGCGAGTGCTTTTTTCCAATAAGGCCAAAGACTCATATCTCCTGGACAATCAACAGCACGAACCCTATAACTGCGATATTTCTCTAGACTAAAAGTAGATTTGAAAGATTGACTCCTCAAACGAATTGTTTTCTGATGTACTTCAATACTTGTAGTTGGACTAATATCTTCAACATCTTCACCTTTGAGTCTATAGACAAGAGTTGTTTTTCCAACTCCAGTATTTCCAAGTACTGTTACACTTAAATCTCGTGTTAACATTTTTAACAGCTAGTTCTAAAGCAACAAGCTATTTCAATTTTTCTCATGTCGAAATAACATCATTATTATACAAGATAGTTGTAGGTAACAAGGCTTTATGAGTGCTCATAGAAATCAGTGAATAAATCGGGGTAAAACTATCATCAAACATAAGCTGTGCCCAATATAATATATAAATCCTTAAATAAGTAAACTCTACACGCCGAACAACATCCTAAAATGGTAAATTCCATGAAATCAACAATGGATAGACGTAGGAAAAAACCTGAATGGCCTGCCTTTATTGATATTAGTAAATATAAGATAACAGCACCTCAAGTTTTCATCATTAAGGAAAGATGTAAAGAGTGTGAGTGGTGTATTATTCATTGCCCTGAAGAGATTTTAGAAAAAGCGGATGAGATAAATGAGAAAGGATATCATCCTCCAAAGCTTATAGATGGAAAAACCTTCGAAGATTGTGCTGAATGTCATTTTTGTGAACTAATATGTCCAGAATTTTCAATATTTGTTATTGTTCCAGAGAAAAAAGAAGGAGAGAAGGAAGATGAGTAAGGAAACCGAAATACCTAATGTTCTCACAGGAAATCATTTTACCACAGGAAATCACGCAGCAGCAGAAGGAGCATTGGCTGCAGGTTGTATGTTTTTTGGTGGATATCCAATAACACCGAGTTCCGAAATCGCAGAGCACATGGCAGTTAGATTACCTCAAGTGGATGGTCATTTTGTTCAGTTTGAGGATGAAATCGCATCTATAGCTGGTCTTCTTGGAGCTGCATGGGGAGGATCAAAAAGTATGACAGCAACCTCTGGTCCTGGATATTCTCTTATGGTAGAGAACATAGGTTTGGGGATGATGACAGAAACACCTTGTGTAATTGTTAACGTTCAAAGAGGAGGACCTTCTACTGGTTTGCCAACATTAGTAGGACAACAAGATATTATGCAAGTAAAATGGGGATCACATGGAGATTATGAACCAATTGCAATATCCCCGAGTAATGTTCAAGAATGTTTTGATCTTATAATCACAGCATTCAATTTATCAGAACAATTCAGAGTACCAGTCACATTCCTAATGGATGAAACATTAGGGCATATGAGTGAGAGATTGGTAATTCCAAGTAAGAATAAAATAAAAATTGTCAATAGAAAAAAACCAACAGTACCTCCAGAAGAGTACTTACCATACAAAGCAGGAAAAGATCTTGTTCCTGAAATGGCTACAGCAGGTGAGGGTTATAACGTTATGATGACAGGTCTAACTCATGATGAAAGAGGTTACCCTGTAATTACTGCTGAAGCTCAGGAAATCAATGTGAGACGAATAAATGATAAAATCAGATTGAATAAAGACAAAATAATTATGGTAGATGAGTTCATGTTAGATGATGCAGAAATTGCTTTAATTTCATTTGGCTCAAGTGCAAGAGCAGCAAAAGGTGCTGTTAGTAGAGCAAGAGAAAAAGGCATCAAAGCTGGACTGTTAAGATTAATTACATTATGGCCTTTCCCAGATGAACTGATAGAAAAACTTGCTGAACGAGTAAAGACGATTTTAGTTCCAGAAATAAATTATGGGCAAATAACAAGGGAAGTTGAAAGAGCCGTTCATGGAAAGACAGAAGTTAGAGGTGTTTTCAAACTTGGCGGAGTAATCCATACTCCTCAAGAAATTCTAGAAGAAATTGAAGGTGGAGCAAAATGAATGAAGAGAATGTTGAATTAATTGAAGCTCATGAACATCCTTTAGATGGATATCTTAGAAAAGGTAGAATTCCTCACATATTTTGTCCAGGATGTAGCCTAGGTTCTATTACAACTGTTATTGTTGATGCAATAAAAAAAGCAGGATTTGATCCTAAAGATGTTGCAGTAGTTTCCGGTATTGGATGTACAGGAAGAATAGCGGGTTATCTTAATTTTGATAGTTTTCACACAACTCATGGAAGAAGTATACCATTCGCTATAGGACTTAGTGTAACAGATCCTAAAAGAAAAGTAATAGTTGTATCTGGTGATGGAGATTTATTTGCGATAGGAGGAAATCATTTCATTCATGCTGCAAGAAGGAATGCTGATATCACTGTTATTTGTGTAAATAACTTTAACTATGGAATGACTGGTGGTCAAGCAGGTCCTACATCTTATATTGGTCAATTTCAATCAACTGCTCCTTATGGTTCCAAAGAAGAGCCTTTCAATTTACCAGATTTAGCTGCTTCTTGTGGTGCAGTTTATGTTGCTAGATGGACTGCTCTTGATGTGAGAAGAGCACAGGATTCTCTTGTTGAAGCACTTCAAAAGAAAGGTTTCTCTTTCGTTGAAATCCTAGGCAGTTGCCCTACAACTTATGGTCGTAGAAATCAATTGGCTGAAGGAAAGAAAATTTTAGAACACTTCAAGGAAAAAGCAGTTCTTAGACATGGAGCAAATACGAGAGATGTAGATATCTCAAAAGATAGTGATTTTGCAGTTGGTAAATTTGTTGACATTGAAGATAGAGAAACTTTAACTGATCATTTGTTAAGCCTTCAGAAAATCGCAAAAGAATCTGCTGCTAAGGGGGTTAAATTATGAGTCGAGTTGAAGTTCGTTTTGCAGGTTTTGGAGGTCAAGGTATCGGTTTGATGGGCAGATTAGTTGGGGAAGCAGTGGCTTTGTATGAGGAAAACAAGAACTCTGTTATGACACAAAGCTACGGACCTGAGAGCAGAGGAGGAGCTAGTAGCTCAGATGTTGT
>JAEOTK010000215.1 GCA_016839875.1 Candidatus Heimdallarchaeota archaeon | reverse complement strand
CATCATCTGCAAAAGCTATCTTTGCTGATTCCTTTGATTTTGGGTCGTATCCTTGAATCTTTGCTCCTTTTTTAACAGCTACTTCTGCCATTCTTCTACTAGGAGCATATCGCATATCGTCTGTTCCAGGTTTGAAAGCTAATCCTAGTAATGCGATTATTTTTCCATCAAGATTACCAAGTAATTCTTCTGCCAGTGTTAATGCATGAAGAGCTTGTCTATCATTTACATCAATAACAGATTGAATGATTTGTGCTTCAAAACCATGAGATCGAGAAAATGCTACAATTGCATTCAAATCCTTTGGAAAACAACTACCACCCCAACCAACACCAGATCCTAAAAATCTATGATTTATCCTGTAATCTAACCCTACTCCTTCAGCTACTTTTCCAATATCAACACCAGGAACAATTTCTGCTATTCTTGAAAGTTCATTAATGAAGGAAATTTTAGTAGCTAAGAAACTGTTGTTACCGTATTTGACTAGTTCAGCGCTCTCGATATTCATTTTGAGAATTGGACAGTTTTCTCCAATGTGATCACCATAGAAATCCTCGTATAATTTCTGAAGAACATCTCCACTTTTCTCATCATATTCACCAATGACAATTCTATCTGGCCAAAAAGTATCTTCTATAGATCTTCCCTCTGCCAAAAATTCAGGTTGCATAACTAGTCCTATATCCTTACCCAATTCTTTTCCAGAATGGTCAACTAAATTTTTCCCTACCATATTTCTACTAGTTCCTGGAACAACAGTAGATCGAACAACAACTAGATGATAATTATCCTTCTTTTGAAGAGCATCACCAATATCAATTGCTGCTTGTTTCATGTAATCGAGATTTATTGTTTTATCCCTATGATTAAATGGAGTTCCTACAATAATCAAAGTACTTTCCGATTTCAGAACAGCTTCTTCTCTACTAGTAGTGCAGTATAAATTACCTGTATCAATAACTTTCTTCAGTAATTCATCTAAGCCGTTTTCGAAAAAAGGAGCTATTCCTTGATTAATCATTTCTGCATTTTTTTCATTTCTTGTACTACAGATAGTTTTGATTCCTCTATCTGCAAAGCAAACAGCAGTTACTAAGCCTACAAAACCTGTTCCTACGACAGAGACTCTATATTCTGACATAGGTATTTTCTTGTAACTTTGCTTATAAATGTCACGAAATATACTCTCTTATTTAACTGCTTCTAACGTAATTTCAGTTCTTTTTGATTACTATCTCTTGCAAGTAAGATGGAATCAAAACATCCTTATGTTTCTTCTGCAATTCAACGTTCTTTGGAGTATGAACCATAATTTTCTTGCCTTTTAGTTTTGCAATAAATTCATCCAAAACAGCTGGAGTTGTATGACCACTTATGTGAGCTGAAAAGACTTTCTGATTATACTTTTGTCTAGCTACTGGATTTGATGTTCCCAATGCATATCCTAGAGTATTAGGTGCTTGATATCCGCAAATCAGAATACCTGTTTTATCATCATCTTTCGTTGCATCGATTAAATTTCTAGCTGTACCCGCTTGCATCATACCATGTCCTGCTACTACAATATCATCTTTCTCAAAATCATCAGGATGTATAGATTTGTGTATATCAAAATCTGCTTTTACACCCATAGTTTTTGAGATATCAGCTGCTAAACCTGTGGTTTGAACTGATTTCTTTTTTGTTATGCTTAATCTCTCTAATCTCTTTATCATTTCTTGAGTTCTACCAACAGAAAATGCAGGGATGATTAATCTATCAGTTGTCTCAGCAGCTTTCATAATAACTGTGTTAGGATCTTCATTTGTTAATTTTCTATTATAATAAGTACCATCGAAAATAGTTACGTCAGAATCAGTTGGCAAATTGGCTCCAGGAAATAGCTCAGATTTATCCATTGAGAAATCTCCAGTAAACAAAATTCTTGTCCCAAAAATATTTACCTCATAACTGTAGCTTCCATAAAGGTGTGATGCAGGATGAGGAGTCACTTCAAAACCAGGACTTACTTCTATAGTTTCTTTAGCTTTTAGAGGATTAAAAACATTGAAGAGATTTACAATTCTTGATGTGTTCAGAAACGATGTCAAAACATGAGATCTTTTTTGTTCTTCGTTGTCATTTATCCTAGTTATCGCTGCAGTATTGTAAAGAAGTTTTTCAGCTAATATTCTAGTTGTTGGACTACTGTACCATCTTTTTCCATTTTCAGGAGATATAAGATAAGGCAAAGCTCCTGTGTGGTCTAGATGAGCATGAGTGACAAGAACAGTATTGACAAATTCAAGAGAGGGGTGCCATTTTGGAATAGAATTATTTGCAACACTCATTCCAAAATCTAGTAAAATTGCATTATTGTCATGTTGTAATACAATACCCATGTTACCAATTCCTCCTCCTCCCAGAAAGATAATTCGAATCTTATGAGCCATAGAGGGACTAGAATAAGCTTTGATCGATGCGAATTCCCTAACATGTTCGCTTGGGTAATGAGTAAGATCTTCCATTTTAACTGATTTTGCTTTTACTTTGGACAGATGAGGTTGAATAATAGGATCGACAACTGTAGGAACTATTGGATAACTCTTTTCTCTGAAGTTATCTTCTATTATTGTTTGCAGTTCTGCTATAGAAATCTCTTTATCAACTTGGATTAGTTTGCTTATATTCTTGGATTGATGATAAGCAAGCTTGTTCAGAGTTTCAATAGAAACAAAATTATCTAATTTGTCAATTAAGCTAGAAGGAAGTGTTTTAGCAATCTCTTCAACATATTCTTCTCTTTCTGTTAAGTTCTTAATGTATCTATCTAAATCCTCTTCCTCTTCTCTGCTCTTTTCAGGAATCTTGATGTCAGAATCAATTTTCACTATAAGATTATAGAATATGGTAGCTGTTAGAGGAAGTAATCCCATTTCTCTACAGTAATCAAGATAAGATGAGAAATCAATGCTACCTTTTTTTTCCACTTCAATCTTTTTAGAGATGTAAACCCAGTAGAAAGTTACATTATCACTATCATCAATTATTGTTCTAGAATGCAATTTTCTAATAATAGCTCTATATGTTTCAAAATTCATACTGTCATTAACATACATTCCAATGAGATAGTAGAGATCGATAGGTGAAATCTCATCTTCTGATTCTAACCAAGAGATATTAAACAAATTCAGAATAATATTATTTTCACAGATATAGTATGGATCTTCTTTTTTACTTTTATAGTTTTCAATTTCCACAACTACCTCATTGAATTCATCATCTAGAGGTTTTAAGTTTGAAGAATCTTCGATTAGTTTTGAGATGATGTGATTAAAAAAATCTTTGACGTTTTCCATGTTTCTTCCTCATTTGAATAAAATAAATTTCGTATAGCATTAATTGACATCATAACTGGTTATGACTAATATTTAAGACAATCGTGAATAACAAAAACAAAAATAAAGATGAGATTAATCTTCCTCATCATCACTTTCTAGCAAACTACTGAATGCATCTCTTAGCTCACCCTGAAGTGCTTCTTTCATCTGCTTTGTTGAACGTCCTGGAGCTGCAGGAGCTGCTTGTGTAGGAATTAATTCTTCTTCTTCTTCACCCTCTTCACCTGAACGTGAAGCTCTTTTTGCTAAAGCTTCTTTTACTTCAAGATTGAGTGCCATACCAGCTGGCATAGAACCTCCAGTTTGAGCTGCAGCTCTTTCTTTTCTATGTTCGTCTGGATCAACTTTTTTTAGACCAGATTTTATGTCTTGAAGAGCAGATGCACTAGGCCCCCCAAAAGGATTTAATGAAGCATCTGGAGCCATTCCTGGTTCCCCTGGTGCTCTTGGTTCCTGTACAGGTGCTTTTTGTAGACCTGAAGCAGCTTTCATTAGATCACTACTGCTTATACCTGCTCCAGTATTACCTTGAGCTCCTGCAGGTGCTGGGATAGGTGCATCCCCTCCAGCTATACTTGGTGCTCCAACGTTTCCAGCAGGTGCTGCACTTAAATTGGGAGCTCCAACGCTTCCAGCTGTTGCTGTAATGTTTGGAGCAGCTTTTGTAGGTGTTGGTGCCGCTGCTGGAGCTGGTGATGCAGCTATAGTTGGTGATGCAGCAATAGTTGGTGATGGTCGTGCAGGTGCAACACCTAATGCTTGCTCTAAAGCAATTATTCTTGCATCTAAAGCTGCAACATAATCCTCCATCCTCTCGGTAGATTTTACCATAATCCCCCCGAAATTCTCGATTAGCCTTGTTAACTTCATAATAGCTTTTCTAGAGGGTTCAGAACTTCCTGAAAGTAGACCATCTAGATAATCATCGATTGACATGTCGTTATCAAGTAAACACGAAAGTAGAAATATAAAAAGTCTATGATATTTCTCAAAGATAGATGAAAAAAGAGTTTGTAGTAGGCTATTGAAATACCGAAGGTATAGCTTCCACAACTTTTTCTGTATCCTCTCGTGTAATGCCAAAGTAGGTAACTAAGCGCACCATTGGTTGGATACCAGGCATTGGAGACACAAGAATATTCTTTTCTTTGAAAGCTTCTGAAATTTTTTCGGGAGTCCATTTAGTACCTGTTAAATCTGCAATAATGATATTAGTGTCAACACTCTTAACTTTCAAATCTGATATTTCTAGAAATGCTTTTTCAATCATTTTAGCATTTTTGTGATCTTCTTGCATTCTGTCAATCATGTTATTCAAAGCATAAATGCCTGGAGCAGCTATAATCCCCGCCTGTCTCATCCCTCCACCAACCACTTTGCGGTTCTTTCTAGCAGTATGAATGAAATCTTTTGAACCTACTATAACTGAACCAATTGGACATCCTAATCCCTTACTTAAGCAAATTTGAACACTATCAGCTTCCTTTACAATTCGAGATGCAGGAATTCCAGAAGCTACTGCTGCATTGAACACTCTTGCACCATCCATATGAACTGAAGCTCCATTGTCATGAGCAATTTTGGCTAAAGTATCTATATTGTCTTGAGGAATAACTCTTCCTCCTCCTCGATTGTGTGTATTTTCTAAACAAAGAAGCTTAGGATCTACATAATGGACATTGTAACCTCTATCAAAAATTGCTTCAACATCGCTTGGATTCATCAAACCATTTTGCCCTTTGATAAGAAAAGGATAAGCACCAGCAATTTGAGCTAATCCTCCAACTTCATATAAATTGATGTGACTTTCAGCTTCAAGAATAACTCCATCACCACGATTAAGATGTGTCATTTCAGAAACTAAATTACCTTGAGTACCACTTGATACAAGCAAACCAGCTTCTTTACCTAATTTCTTAGCTGCAAGTGCTTCAAGTTCAATAACAGTGGGGTCCTCACCCCAGACATCATCTCCTAATTTTGCATTGAAAATACTGTCATACATATCTTTGGAAGGTAGAGTGAAAGTATCAGAACGTAAATCTATCATCATTTAATGGTTCAAGAGTGTAGATTTAAATTTATCTAAAACTCATTGAAATGTTTAGTGAATACGGATCCATTTCATAAAAATGTATAGAAAATGAGTGAAATCAGCTGAATTTGTGAAGAATCTTTATTTACTTATAGACGATAGCTTGATTTTATGAGAAAAAAAGCATTCTTCTTAATGGCTTTATTGACAATGTTCATGTTTGTTTTCCAGACAGGAACAGTAATAGAATCTTTCAACGTTGATGTCTATACTGATATTGTTGAAACAGAGTCTGGATCAATTAATGATATTGGTTTTGAAGATTCTATTAGAAAATTAGCTTTGCATTTTAGTTCAGAGGATAAATTAAAAGATTTCACAAAGAATAATGATGTTAAATTTGTTTTTCCCAAACTAAAGATCGCAATTATCGAAGATTGGTTATCGCAGAAACCAAAACTAGAACTTATTGACGGGATTGAGAATATCTTTGATATAACTAACAATCTAATTTACCCAGATGATATTTCAGATACTGATATTTTGTCTCCTTCAAGAGGATATGGAGGAATAAAATTCTCTCAAGATGTTGTAGATTACCTCAATATTGATGCTCTTTGGGATAAAGGTTACAAAGGAGCAGGTACAATTATAGGAGTAATTGATACAGGTATAAACACCGATCATTTAGATTTTCAAGGTAGAATTCTTCCTGAGAGTAAATCTTTCATCTCAACTATATATGGACATACTCATAATGATACAAGTATAACTGATACAGATGGTCATGGAACTCATTGTGCAGGGATTGCAGCGGGTGATGGTTCAGCAGAACCTTCTTACGCATACATAGGAATGGCTCCAGAAGCAGAAATTGTTGTGGCAAGAGTTGCGAGTAGTAGTACAGAGGGATGGACGTTAGAATCAGCAATGGCATCCATAGAATATTTTATTGAATTAAAGACTAATGGAACTCTTGATATAGACGCACTCAGTCTTTCGTGGATTTTTCATTTATTTGGTGATCTATCCCATTTGATGAATATACTTGTTGAAGAGGTAGTTTGTAGCGGAATTGTTTTTGTTGCTGCAGCAGGGAATGCTGGACCAGCATATGGTTATATTATGCATCCTGCATCATCTCCTCAAGCTATAGCGGTTGCGAACATAAATAATCTCGTGTCAAATACTCTAAATCCATCAAGTTCAACTGGACCTACAACAGAAAGTTATGCAAAGCCTGATTTAGCTGCACCAGGAACCAGCATAATAAGCTGTGCTATTACGGGTCCAACAGATTATGTTTCATACACTGGAACATCTATGGCTACACCAGCAATTGCTGGATTATCTTTGATTCTTATAGATGCGATGGAAGAAGAAGTAATCCCTTATGATGTAGGTTTGATAAAAACATCAATGATGCTTTCTGCGAGTACTGGAATGTATAATTACCTCCAAATAGGTGCAGGCGTGCCCAATGCTGAACTTGCTTATGATATTATAAAAGCTGCTCCAACGAATGCTTCTGGCTTTCCAGTATTACTCTGGGCGATACCTGAGCTTGAAGGTCCATTTTATCAAAGTCTCCCTCAAGGTTCATATTTTGATGTTTTTGTTAAGTCTGTATCATCAACTCCTTGGGAAGACCTTCCACCTGTTTTAACTGGAAATATAACCAATATTGCTTCACTAAATTCTACTCCCTATTCTGGTCCATATGAGAAACAGTATAAGTTAACATTGAATGTTACAGATGATGCTTTAGTTG
>JAEOTK010000214.1 GCA_016839875.1 Candidatus Heimdallarchaeota archaeon | reverse complement strand
CCAAGTTTTTCAAGCACCGGATAAGAAGATAGCTGATATCACGCATGCCTTAGTGACGTCTATCGAGGTTGCTTTGATAGTGACGGTTGTAAACCTTGTCATTGCTACTCCAATGGCATTGCTTATTTCTAAAATGAAGAATAAGAAACTGAAAGGATTTCTTGACACACTGATAGATATCCCATTAGTTATACCCAGTTCAGCTCTTGGATTCAGTATCTTCTTCCTTTGGGGATCTAATGGAATGCACATTCTTTCTCCGGGTTTTGCAATGATAGTTATAGCTCACGTCTCCTTCACTTATGCTTATTGTGTTAGACCGTTAATAGGATCATTTGATTCAATCCCGACAATGTATGATGAAGCTGCTGCAGCTTTTGGGGGTTCAAAATTCACATCATTTCGAAAAGTAACAATGCCGTTTCTGAAGAGTGGATTAATTGCAGCCGCAATAATGACCTTTACTCGCTCAATGAGCGAAACAGGAGCAACTATTATCTGCATGGGAACTGAGAGAACTATTCCTGTGCTATTAGTGGATTTCTTTGAAGCATCAACATTCCCAGCAGCAGCGTTTGCTTCAACGATTTTGATTATAATTTCGTTTGCTATGTTAATTATTCTGAGATCAGTTACAAAGAGGAGAGATAAATGACAGAAATTAGGTTCCAACATGTTACTAAGATTTTTGGTCGCAAAGTGGAAGCAGTAAAAGATCTCAGTTTTGTAATAGAGGATGGAGAATATATCTCACTAATTGGACCATCAGGGTGCGGTAAGACTACTACATTGAGGTTGTTTGCTGGAACCATCCTGCCAACACAAGGGCAAATATTTTTTGATGAACAAGCTATGGAAAACGTTTCTATTCAGGATAGGAATATAGGATTTGTCTTTCAGCACTTCGCAATATTTCCACACATGACAACATGGGAGAATGTTGCTTATAGTCCAACCGTTAAAGGGAGAAGTAAATCTGAAATTGAAGATTTGGTTGAAGCAGCCTTGAAATCAGTTCAATTGAGTGACAAAGCAGACCTCTATCCAGAAACTCTGTCTGCTCCAGATTGGCAGAAAACTGCTCTAGCTAGAGTATTAGCTTCCGAAGCTAGAATACTATTATTAGATGAACCCTTAGGAGCTCTAGATCAAAAGATTAGAGAAGAATTTCAAGTGTTTCTAAGGAAATTAGTAAAGAAAGAAAAGCTGACTGCTATCCACGTTACACATGACCAAGCAGAAGCTCTCTCTATAAGTGATAGAGTAGCAGTATTAAATAAAGGAGAATTAGTTCAGATTGGAACACCTACAGATTTGTTATTCAAACCTAATCATATTTTTACTTCATTTTTTGTAGGGGAATCAGATTTTCTTGATGGAGTTGTAATTGATGATAAAGAAGATCTAGCTAAGATAAGAATAGGTCAAAATCTGATTGAAGTGAGTAACATGGCTATTCCTAGTGGTAACAGAGTCGCAGTTGCAGTGAGAAGAGAATTTCTCAAGGTAGACAAATTCAAACAAGGTAAGAAGAAGGCAAAAATTAGCAACTTCCTACCAGGAACCGTAATTCAAGATCAATTTATGGGGCTTTTAAGGAGAGTAAGAATCAGATTAGAAAATCAGCAGATAATAGAAGCTAAGATTCATGCTAAACATCCTGTTCATTTCAAGGAGAATGAAAAGGTCAAAGTAAGTATAGAACCTGAATCTGCTAGATGTTTCGAATATCCAGAAGAGGGTATTTCTTCAGCTTTGGAGATGTGATAAAATGGTAAAAGTAGAACTCAAGAAAGTTTCGAAGTTTTATGACAAGATTAGAGGAGTTGAAGATATTGACCTCACAATAGAAGACGGAGAGTACTTAGCTGTCTTAGGCCCCACTGGTGCAGGGAAGACCAGTACAATGTATCTTATCGCTGGATTGCTTTCTCCTACAAATGGTTCTATATTGTTTGATGGAGAAGATATTACTGAAATTCCTGCTGAAGATAGAGATGTGGGTTTTGTATTCGAAGAGTATAACCTTTTCCCTAGAATGACAGTTGAATCGAACGTGTTATTTGGTCCAATTGTGAAGGATTTAGATTTAATTGAATCCAAACAGATAGCACGAGAATTGTTTTCTCTGCTAAATATATCTGGTAAAGAGAACAACTTCCCTGATGAGGTAAGTGGGGGACAAAAGCAAAGAGTAGCACTTGCTAGAGCAATAGTTTCGAATGCTAAACTTCTGGTTATGGATGATCCCTTGCGAGCATTAGATGCAAAGATAAGAGAAATCTTGCAGATTGAACTTCGCAATCTAGTTAAAGAATTAGGACTGACTTGTATTCATGCAACACATGATACACATGAATCGTTTAGGGTTGCAGATAGAATTGCAGTCTTCAAGGATGGTAAGGTAGAACAAATCGGAACGCCAGAAGAAGTATATAATAGTCCTAAATCTCTGTATGTTGCGAGATTCCTTGGAGAAACAACAACTATTGAAGGAATTATCCAAACTGTCAATAGGAAGAAATTTTTGGTAACTAAAGAAGGAGAAAGGATAGAGATATCTACAGATCTTAAAGACGATGTTGAAGCATATGCTCTTGCTCCAGCAGAATTATTAGATATCTTTCCAGTTTCTGAAAAATCCAAGTTAAATTATGATAATGTACATGATGCAACCATTATAGATTCCAAATGTGTTGGTGAATTTTATGAGATAAATCTAACCTATCTCAAAACTACAGTGAAAGCTAAGGAATTGATAGGTAAAGCAGTTGATTACAAAGAAGGTAGTAAAGTACTGGTTGCGACAGATAAAGATGATTTTAGAATATTTCCAAAAAAGAGGAGAAAAAAGAAATGAGATTAATAAATAAGTCAGATAGTTTTAATAGAATAAATGACAAAGTAAGGAATGCACATTCCTTTATCAGAGGGGAAGTAACATGAGTTCAAAAGAGCTTAGACAATGGTTAAGCAGAAGGAGAGAATCTCGTATTCTCAAGAAAATAAGAGAACACTTAGTTTATGTTAACAGCTGTATAGTTAAATCCAAGGATTTCTATGCTTTTTGGCTTGATAAGGATGAAAAGGCAGCAGAAAATATGGCTGATATAATCTATCAAGAGGAAAAAACAGCTGATAATATTGAAGCTGAAATTATTGATATGCTTGCAGAAGGTAAAACTCCTGATTATGTTCGAGCAGACTTATTGCGTTTCATACGAACAGCTGATAAAGCTGCAGGAAGTGCAAAACGAGGAGTAAATAATCTTTTTCTTCTGATAAAACATGAATTTCCTGAAGGTATAAAGGAAGTAATTGCATCAATAATTGATCTTCTTGGAAAAGAGATGGATGCATTCATACATGTATTTGATGCGCTGTTTAAAGTTGAACATGAGGATTTGAAGAAATATATTTCTGAAGTTGACGGTATTGAATCGAAAATAGATCAGAAGTATAAAGAGCTAAAGTATGAAATTGCTTATACAACTGAAGGAGTACCTGCTGGAGCATTGATTATATTAGATCACGCAATAAAAGATTTGGAAGCATGTTCAGATTTGATTGAAGACTGCGCAGAGATGTTAAGGAGCATAGTTCTTCTTTAATTATTGGCTTTTGTATAAGAGTGAATTTATACTTATCGGTTTGCATCTATAAAGATACAAATTTAGCAATAAATATAGTGACTGTTTTATAATTATCACCTGTTCATAATTTGTATAGACAACGCTAAAAAAATAAGTTTTTAACCAAAGCTTCGCACAAATTCATGAGCAAAATGATTGAATTCCAAATTACCAGAAATGGAGAAATAAATAGGACTTCTAAGTCTCTTACTAATGCATTAGAGAACATGATTTATTTTATCCAAGAAGAGATTTCGGAAAATGGAGAAAATAGCAATAACTATGAATTGTTATGTAAGCATGGTGATCATTGTGATTGCCTTGTAAGATTTCCTGATGAACAAATGAATGAACAGAATAGAGATTTTCATCCAGTATTGCAAAATATCATCGAGAAAGGTATTTTTAGTGATGACGGGTATCTGCATGAAATTAACAATAACCTGCTTCTATTTGATGAATTAGAGAAGAATAAGTATACTACAAAGAGAGGAAATGACCACTTCTTAGATTTAATAAAATACTTAGATGTATCTGAATTCAGTTCAGTATATTGCCCTAATTGCAGAAGTATTCAACACTTCACTGTTGAAGGATGTGATCAACTTATTTCCTTCACATGTGATAATTGCAAAGAAGTACTTCTTGATGCATTTAGGAATAAATGAAATTACATAAACAATAGCAGAAAAAAGAGAGAAGATTATATCTTCTCATCTACAAATTTGGCTATTTCATGTAACATCTTCTGGATGTCTTTTGTTGTCTCATCAGTTGTTTCCATTTCTACAACTGATTTTTTCTCAATCATTGCTTTGGTAAAAATTGGATTAAATGGTATTCGGGAAATAACAGGAGTATTATCTTTACACATCTCCTCAATTTCCTCTGTTATTTCTTCGTTTATGTCATATTTGTTTACAATCACATAACTAGGGATATGAAACTGTTCTAGAAGTTTTAAGATTCTTTCAAGATCGTGTTTGCCAGATAATGTTGGTTCTGTTACAACCAATGCTAAGTTCGACCCTGTTATAGAACTGATTACAGGGCAACCTAGCCCTGGAGAACCATCAATTAGTACAAGATCTTTCCCTGATTTTTCTGCTTCTTCTTTTCCCTTTTTACGAACTTCTGCAACTAAAAGCCCTGAACTTTCTTCTCCTGGGTGAAGTCTAGCATGAACCATTTTACCTAATCTTGTATCTGAATTATAGTAAAAACCTGATACTCTATCTTCCATACTGATGGCAGATACTGGACATACGTGGTAACATAATGCACATCCTTCACATTTGAAGGAATGAATATAAAGATCAGAATCAATTGCACCAAATCTACAAGATTCTTGACATATGTTGCATTTAGTACATATATCAAAATCAATTACTGCTTTTTTCAATCCTTTATATTCATAAGCTTCAGATTCTGTAGGTGGAAATAGTATGTATAGATCTGCTGCATCAACATCAGCATCTGCTAACAGCGCTCTATCTTTCAGCAAATATGCAATGGATGCGATAATAGACGATTTACCTGTTCCACCTTTACCAGAAATAACTGTTAGTTGTTTTGTTTCTTTAGAAGTCATCCTGTCACCAGCCCCCTTACTTTTTCTTCCAACATCGTAAAATCTTTCTTCCATTCTGGAAATGACTCAACTAGTGTTATCCCTTTAGAATATTGTTTTGCTATCTTCAAGTCAAAAGGAATTTTCATTAGGATAGATAGATTTTCTTTTACACAATAATCCTCCATTTCTTCGTTTCCTATTCCATCTTTATTGATTATAATGCCAAATTTCTTATCTAGCTGTTTAAGAGTTTCAACTACAATTTTCATGTCGGAAAGTCCGAAAGGTGTGGGTTCACCAACAACAATAACAAAATCTGAGTCTATAACAGCTTCAACCATAGCACATGCGGAACCGGGAGGGGAATCTATTACAACAATGCTCTTTTCCTCATTTGTGTATTCTTTCAATTTCGTAATTACCGGTGTGGATAATTCTTCTCCAACAATTAACTCCCCATAATTAAATAACAAATCCTCACCATTATTTGAGTAAATGTTACCTATTGCTCTGGGTTCTTCTGTAATTGCATCAATCGGACAAACGGCTGAACAAACTCCACAACCATGGCATATCTTTTCGAAGAGTAAGATTTTTCCTGGTAAATTTGCCAAAGCATTGTATTCACAACTATCACTACATTTTCCACAGAGCGTGCATATATCTTCATCTATCCTTGGTACAGGTATTTCTGCGTTCCCAACAATTTCAGCCTTTGTATGGAGAAACAGAAAACAATTTGGTTCTTCAACATCTGCATCAATAAGTTGAGAATTTTCAATAGTTAAAGCTAAACTAGTGGCAACAGTTGTCTTTCCTGTTCCACCTTTTCCTGATACGACTGCAATCTTCATAGATAACATCACTACTAGTGTTTGCATCCGTCACCTGGTGTAGCTTCTCGCAATTTTCCTTCTTTGAAATCAGATATTACTTTTTTAACTGAACCATCAGCTCCCACTAAAACTCTTAACCCAATTTGTTCACACAGAGAAATAGCTTTCATTCCTATTCCTCCACAGATTATTCCATCACAGTGTTTTGCTAAGAATTCTGCTGGCATACCTACTCCTCCAAAGTGATTACTTTCATTAGCGATAACTTCAATAACTTCTGTTTCCTCATCCCAGATTGCGAAAAATGGAGCTCTTCCAAAATGTCCATTTAACTCATCCTCTAAACCTTTGTTTCCTATAGTTGGTATTGCGTACTTCATTTTATCATCTCAAATTTTACTTAGTTCATTGTTCTTCAATTTGACAATTAATTCCTTAGACGAAAGATCTAATCCTTGGAAAATCTCAATATTTGCTGAACGAAGAACCCTATCTGCATTTGGACCTAGTTCTGGTATAATAACTGCATTTACTTCCTTAGATATGAGAAACTCTACAGCTTGAATACCTGCTCCTCCTCGAGCACTTACTGCAGGATTTTCTACAATCTCAACATCATCGCTTTGGTCATCATAAATCAGATAATACGTCGCTCGACCAAAACGCTTAGCCATAATAGCTGCTTCATTTTTTTCTGAAACTGGTACTGCTATTTTCATTAAATCACTATTTATTCATTTTCTTCATTTTTTTCTAGAGAGTCAGGTTCAAATTGGATTGCATGTTCATGAAAAAGAGCATTTGCAATTTTCTGATGAGCTATGTTTAAATCACGGCTGAAAGAAGCTTGAGATATTCCCATTTTTTCAGCAGCATCATTTTGTTTAAGACCTTTGAGATCTGCATAGTAGATTGCTGTTATTTCTTCTTTAGTTAGAATAGTTATTTCTAAACTCTTCATAGGTAATCTTATGGGTTTAAAGATTCTTCCTGTATACTCAATACAAATCCTTTCCAATTTTCGTTTTTGAACCATCAAGAAGACATAAAACCTTTACTTAAATAAATGTTTAGGTATGAATAATTATTCATTGATTTTATACTATAAAATAATTGCTTTTTCTAATCACTAATCCTGATAACTATCTGACTGTGCTGACTTATTGCTTCAGCAATCTTAACTCTAATTGTCTTTAAATATCTCCAAACTGAAGTTTGGGAAATATTGAGTTTCTCTGCAATTTGCTGCTGCGTAAGTTCTTCAATATCAGATAGTTGTAATAACTGCAACTCAAAACTAGTTAGTAATATTTCTCCTTGAGCTCTTGAAATCTCTCGCGAAACTTCTATTGGGTATGAAACAGGCGGTCTTCCTCTCCCTCTTCCACGTCCATGCCCTCTTCCTCTTCCCTGTCCTCTTCCTGGTCCGTGTTTCCTTCGTCTAGAAAAGTTACTTTCTTCCTCTAGGGGATTGTCCGAGTTTGTCATGATCTCATCCTTACTTACTTGTTTCATAAAAAAAGGAAATTAAAAGAATTGTGTAGATTAAGATTCATCTAACGATTCTTTTATCGATTGGAGATTAATAATTGCTTTATTTAATCTTTCAATTTCCTTTTCCAATAAGGAAATTTCGTAATTGATTTCTTCAAGGTTTTCTGGTCTTCCATATGGAGGTACAAAGTCTGGATTGTCTATCTGTTGTTGATACTCTGGTAATGTCCACCAACCTCTTGGTCGATCTGGATACCAGTCACAATTTGGACTAAATCTTCTTGGTCCTCTTGCATATCTTTGTCCAAATCCTCTTCCTCTCCCTGGACCATAATTCCTTCGATTATATCTAAATGCCATTATTTTTCACATTTT
>JAEOTK010000213.1 GCA_016839875.1 Candidatus Heimdallarchaeota archaeon | reverse complement strand
GTTTTCCTGCTTCTTGAAGCATATTCAATGCTGCCATTGCTTTAGGTCGTGAGTAAGGATTTGCAA
Source organism: Candidatus Heimdallarchaeota archaeon (assembly GCA_016839875.1). The sequence goes on along the minus strand of JAEOTK010000213.1, from coordinate 15,659 downwards.
AAGGATATGTTGTAACTACGCCTATACTTGACATGTTTCGGAATGGAAGTTCAGGTTTGTCTCCAGTTTTTAGTTGATTTATTACTTCATCAAGTAAATCTGTGATATAAGCAAACACTCCACAGGTACTGAAAGCTGTTATGATATATCCATTGAACAAACACATTTCTGTTGAATCAAGGAAATCTCTTTTTGCACCTATCATTGGATCAAAAGGTACGATAATATACCCAACACCTTCGTCTTTCCATTTTTGTCTTAATTCTTTATCAGCAGTATCAGAAACAACGATTAAAGGATATTTCTCTTTGTATTTATCAATTACAGATTGAGGTCCTTTATCACTAGCATTAGGAGATATCATGACCATCAAATCTGTTTCAACTTGATCAATCAATGGAAAAATCCTTTCAGCTGCTTCAGGTTTCATCTTTGTAGAAGAACTGATTACTGTAGCTTCTATATCAGCTCGACTAGCTCTTTCATCTAACATGATGTCAATCAATGTTGTTAGGGTTATGTTTCCAATTTTAACAAATGTAATCTTAACCATACTAATCAAAATACCAATTTTTGTACCCTTTATTAATTTCATCATATAACATTATTTTTGAAAACTTGAATGTTTGATAAAATCCGTAAATAGGAATATTTTATAATACCAATATGTAAGATAGTTCAACATGAAGAGAGATCCTTTGATTATCGGCACTGCTTCTGTGATTGTTATTGCATTCACTTTGTCTTTGCTTAACATCTATGTCTTTCCAAATCTGTTCTATCAAGTAGATATTTACAGAAATACTGAGGATACACTTCAGCTTGAATTACTCAATGCAGTTGAAGATATTGGAATAAACTCTTCATATTTTGATGGTATTAACAGAACAAACATCTGGTTAGATTATCCAGAAATTACTATAATGAATATCACGGTTTTGATCACCAATATTAACCTCCATCTTTCAGCAGCATACGATTCACAGGATCTGGCTCCAAGAAGGATGAGACTAAATTACAACGGTACAATTATTGGAGCTTCCAATGATTCCACAGAGTACAATAATTACATACTCAATATATTTGATGAAGGGGACAATGGGACATATTTTGGATATCTTAATGGATCAATGGATTTTGAGATTAATTCAAATTTCGCGAACGCTGGATCTAATGCATATAATGGTGACAGTATCATAGGAAATCTTACTGAGATTTTTGCGGATGAGAACAGAAAACCTGATTTTGTCATCTATCAATCTATTAGCTATTTTGAAAGTAGGGGATTGCTAAATGAATATTCAACAGATTTTGAAAGGATTATCTTCGTTAATGTTCATGGCGATGTAAGTCTTTTCCTTTCAAATGAGGGATCCTGGAATGTACCAATAATCTTCTAATTTGTAAGAAATTGCTTGTTTTCCTTTTCCATAAGGTTTAAAATGAATTTTCTCGGAGTTTACTACATGGCATCAACAGCTCCCTTTGGTTTTAAAGTAAAACAAAGAATAATTTCCTTTAGAGGAGGAACTTATGATATTTTTGACCAAGCAACAGATCAACAACTCTTCGTTGCTAAAAGAAAAGTATTTACTCTATCACCAACTATTATAATAGAAAACTTACAAGGTCAAGAAGTAGCTAAAGTGAAAGGTAATTTCTTCTTAGGAACAAAATGGAAAATAACACAAGGAGAAAACCTCATTGGAATGGTTAATTTCCCACTATTTCGTCTCTGTGGCGTCAAATTCGATGTAGAACTTGCTGGGAATTTATACACAGCATCAGATATACTAGGATGGTCTTTTGTAGCAAGAGATGTGAATGGTAACATAGGTTTCTTACTAGACAAGAAAGTGATAAGCATTAAAGACACTTACAAGGTAGAAGTTTATCCTCCACTAGAACCAGTTTTTGCTTTGGCAGCTTCATTAGCAATTGATATTAAATTCTATCAAAAATAGATAATAATATCATTTTTCCTATTTTTTTGAAAGATTTTTAAAGAGCTAGATTCTTTTATTTTTAATGGCTAAAAAGAAGGAGAAGGATATTGAAGCATTAGCTCTTTCAGAATTTGAAGAAATAGCTAAAGCAGTCAAATTAGTTATGTCAGATAATACTCCTATTAGAGTTTTGAAAACAGAAGCTACTGCTAAAGAAAAAAATGGTCTAACTATGATTGTTATTGCAGGATGGGGGACCATAGTTCCATCATGGAACGAATTTCTTATGGAAGCTGCTAAAGATTTTGATATAGTATATTTTGAATCTAGAGAAAAATCATCCTGTAGTTTAACAAGAAAATCTGAAGTTGGAATGGAAAGAATGGCTTATGATATCAAAGAAGTTATCGAGCAACTCAAAATTGATGAAACAAAACTAGTTCTCTTTGGTTCTTGTTTAGGAGCAACAACCATTATCTATGGTCTTTACAAACAAATGTACAATCCTGTAATGCCGGTTTTGGTTGCTCCCCCAGCCCGTTTTGAAGTCCCTCCAGTTTTAAGACAACTAATTCCAGTTGCACCAGCTTTTCTGCTCGAACCAATAAAGCCAATTGTTAGATACTGGATTAGAAAAAAGACAGAGTCACCAGAACAAGCTGCAAAATATATAAGGAATTTAAATGAAGCAAATGGAAGACAATGGAAAAGAGTAGGACTACCTCTAGCTTTCAAGAGATACTGGAAGGTTTTTCCTCAAGTTAAAAACAAGGTTCTTCTAGTAGCTGCTGAGGATGATAAAATGCATGATGCAGAGATAACAAAGAAAATTTCAAACATGATGGTGAATTCTATTTATACAAATCTCGAAACAAATAAAAACACCCATGCTCCTATAATGGCTGAAACAATTCGAAAATATATCCCCCAATTTGTGAAAAATTAATAAGGACGGAGTTTAGTTTTATATTTGTGAAAATCAAATCATTAGGATTAGAAGATGTAAGATCAGTTGAGTGGAATTACGATACACACGCTTTACAATTAATAGATCAACGTTTGATTCCTTTTCGAATATCATTTGTTCAGTTAAGCTCAGTAAATGAAATATGTTCGGCAATTAAAGAAATGGTAGTCAGAGGAGCTCCAGCAATTGGTGCAACAGCTGCATTTGGGATTGTTCAAGCTATTAAGGAAATCGAAAATGAATCTTCAAACAAGAAGAAAGAGAAGTTAGATGAAAAACTTGAACAACTTCTCAAAACTAGACCAACAGCTATCGATCTTAAGAACTTCGCATTGGAAACTTATGAAACTGCTGTAGAAGCAGATTTCTCTCAAGAAGCTACTCTGAAAAAAGCTCAAGAACTAGCTGACAAGATGGTTGAAGAGTGCAGACTGATTGGAAAACACGGAGCAGAATTAATAGAAGATGGAGATACTATACTCACACATTGCAATGCTGGTCCAATGGCAACTATAGATGTCGGAACAGCATTAGCCCCATTATTTGAAGCAAAAAAGGATGGAAAAGATATTACTGTTATAGTGGATGAGACTCGACCAAGATTACAAGGAGCAAAGATCACAGCTTGGGAACTAGACCAAGAAAATATAGAACACAAGATTATTCCTGATTCAGCTGCAGCTTTCCTTATGTCAAAAGAGAAGATAGATAAAGTGATACTAGGTGCTGATAGATGTTTGAAAGATGGAACAATTTCAAACAAAATAGGTACTCTTTCAGTAGCAATTTCTGCAAATCACTACGATATTCCTTTCTACTCAACATTCCCTTGGAGCACAATAGATTTTCACTCAGAATCAGCTAACGACTTCAACATAGAATATAGAGATGAAAAAGAAATCAAGTATGTTACTAGCTTCGAAGAAGAAATGCTGATAGCTAATCCAAATTCAAATGCACTAAATCCTGCTTTTGACATAACTCCTCCAGAACTTATTACTGGATATATAACTTCTAAGGGAGTATTAACAACAGAAAATCTCATACAAGAAATTAAAGAAAAAACAAAATAAAAAAAGAAAAAATTAAGTTACTATTTTCGTCTGCGAACTAAAACTGTTAAGGCTGCAATGCTTAGGAAACCAATTGCTACATAAACAACACCAGGTGCATCAAGTTGCAAAGTATTGCTAGGTTCTGTTGGTTCTTCTGTTTCATTGTCGTTAGAATCACCGACAATAACTTCAACAGAAATTGTTGTATTTTGACCATATGTGTCATGAGCTACTAGTTCATAGAAGTATGTGCCAGAACTTAATGTATTAAGATCAATTTTAATTGCAAATGGTGAAGCTGTCCAAGGTTCATCTATGGTAAGATTACCATCTAAATATACTTGATAGCAGCAAGGATTATCATCAGAAATTGTCCAAGCTAATGTTTCATTATCCCCTTCAGCCATGTGAATTGTACTGACTGCGCCTGTTATAACAGGAGGAGAAGTATCACCTGTTCCAGTTGCATGAATCATAACACTTAGAGTTGTTGTCCATGCTGAGAAATCCCAAGCTCTAATTTCTAAAAGATAATCTCCAGAACTGAAAATTATGTCGTTCATATTGATAGTAATAACTTTACCATCAAAGTATGTTCCACCTTCAATCCATAAACCATCTAATTTGACCTCATAAGAATCTGGATCATTATCGAACAATTGCCAGGTTTTTGATAAATCAGTACCAACTGTGTAGTATATAGGATCTTTCCAACCATTCACATCAGGTGCATCGGCAGGTACGACATCAATTGTAACATACATATCCTGAGTAACACCTTCATTATCGTAGAAGTGTAACCAATAGGAATAATTACCTACAGTTAAACTAGTATCCCATAGCCATCTGGTTGTGTTCTGATATCCATTCCACCAGTCGTAGAAAGCATATGAAACTCCATTGTGCTTGAATACATCTACTGTCCAGTTTGTATCTGAATATATCTGATATGCAACGTCTAGAGTATCACCACTATCAATTGAAAAATGAACTGGGCCTTCCATCCATGATGGACCCCAAGAAGGTGGCATTGTACGTAAATCATATATTGAGAATTCCCAGGATGAGTTATATTTGAAATTATAATCATCATAGATGTCGAATCTAATATTATGCCAGTATTCCGGACCGTGATATGGAATATTTACTCCTGGAATTACAATCATGTTTTGTCCAGAAGGAACAAAAGATCTTGTTTCAAGATATAGTCCATCAATGAAAATTTCTAATGTAACAAAAGGTCCGATGTTTTCTATATATACTGGAACAGAAAGATCTGGAATTGCATTAGTTAAAGCATTGTAACCACCAAACATAGCTCCAGGAATATCAATGTCTGAAGCAAGAGGTGAATAATCGACTGAAGTTTCAACTAATGACCACTTATTGAGATAAGTGTCTTCATAAAACACATTACAGTCTACGTTGGTTGAAAGTTCTGTACTATATTCTGAGAATGAATAATAACCAGAATATCTTGTTTGTAGATCCATCGATACGATGATTCCTGTATTATTATCAACATAGTATTTTATGAAGTGTTCATAATCCTCGTAATGAGTGTAGGTTATATCATAGTAGCTCGACATCCAAGACGATGGAGAACTATAGTAATAGTCATAGATATCAAGTGTTAGTAAATGATCTGCTCCATTGATATTATAAGAATTGATAGTTGTACTATTATAAACAGCTGAACCAAAATTATGTGAAAAATCAAAATTTATTACATTTGGGACTGCTGGAAACCATTCAATCCAATTATAATTGCTGTAGTTATAGTTGCCATAATAATAATAATCATCTGAACCTGAAACATACCAATCATAAGCTGGGCCATAATCGAAGTAGTAATCTGTGTAGGTATAGTGGTTAAATAAGTCGTATTTTGTAGAAGTATGATTTGCCCAAACTTGATTTGGATCTGTTGCATTGTCAACTACATAGCTGTGAAGCTTCTTGTCAACATATTGATTGTCAAAGTCATGACAATATGAAACCTCATAGTAAGGAGCTCCTGGTTCAAATTCAAACCAATATTGATCGTATCCAGTGTATTGAGTGATAATCATCTCTTCGTATAGCAATTGATCTGCTGTGTTTAGTATCTGATAAGCATTTACACTAGTAGTGCTTATTAGACCTCCGACAAAAATAGAAATAACTATATTTGCGCAAATAAAGTAACTTAAACCCCTTTTCATAGGTTTTTCCCCATTATGATTCACCCAACTAAGTATATAAAAGAACTGATAGAAATATCCGCGAAAGCAAGTTAGAACTGTGCTAAATTAAAAATCAGTAAAACGAAAAAAAGAGAAAAAGAGGGAGATTATTTCTTCTTTCTTCTAGTGAAAATAGCTATTAAGCCTATTGCTATAAAACCAACAATTATACCTGAAAATGGGAATGGAATTAAACCTACTTTATTTACTGCTTCAGGTACAAACTCATAAGTTTCTGTTCCGTCAGTTTCGATAATTCTGATTAACAATCCAGTTTTTGTCTCATAGAAAGCATCACATTGAAAATCATCCCATCCAAAGAGAGAGTTATTTGCGAATTGAACATGAATGGTATCAACAGCTTTTCCTCCAGTAGTAGTAACTTCGACAGTCTCAATTACATCACCCAAAGTGGCTGTATCAGTAGTTGTATCAAAGAAATTGATCGTATCTCCAATATTCACAGTTGGATTTATACCTATCAAGGTTCTAGGCCAATTCAATGTTAAACCAAAATTAATGATTGCATATCCTAGCATATGACCTATGATATCATTGTAACCAAAATCTCCTGGACTCATATCCCCAAAGACATATGATGTACCGTTATTAAAAGTAATTCTCGTGTTGTTTAGTTCCTGCCATTCTGCAACAGTGTTAAGGTGAAGAACAGTCAACTCAACTGAAAAAGTAGCATTACCCATAAATAATCGAGCACCTGCAAGAAGTGTAGTTCTATTATGTTTGAACACTATATGTGTCATTTCCATTTTACTAAGTCCATCTCCACCAAAATATTCCTCATCTAATACATCATAAGCGACTTTTATTTTGTACAATTCCAAAGCTACATCAGTTGCATTGAAAATTTCGTCAACAGAAATTGTTACGTTGAAAAGGGGATGATCAGTAATTGTTGAATTCGTATAGAGTACTTTTCCTTCTACTGAGCTATTAACTTTTAGTTCTAGTTGATCAGAGGCTACTACTGCTTTTGTCATAGCAGAAAAATATACTGAAGATACAAGTATCACCAAAATAGAAACAGCTAGTATTTTATTTTTTATTTTCATAGTAATATAACATTAAGACGAACACATAAATGAATGTTTTGAAATTAAAAATAAAAGAATTTAGTCTCTGAACTTTGTTAAACATAACAATAGGTTCAGGAAGAAGTTATTTCATATAATATTGTCTAAAAACAAAGATATATAAAAAAAAGAGAAGAAAGCGAAAATCATTTCTTCTTTTGTATGAAAACTGCTATCAAGCCAATAGCTATAAAACCGACAACTATTCCTGTTATTGGGTAGGGAATGAGTCCAGCCCTAGCGATGTTCACTTCAGAAGGTAGAAATTCTAGAGAAGTATCGGATGCTGTATCCTTTTCTATTGATCTGATTAACAAACCTGTTTTTGCTTCATAGAATGTTTCAACCTCACCGACATCATCTAGTCCAAATGTGAATGTATTATCATATTTGACATGAATTGTATTATATGAATCTCCTAGTGAAGTAATTATTGCAGGTTTATCTATTACTGAACCCATTGAAGGATTGAAGTTAATAGTATCGGCAACGTTAGTTTGTGGAGAAATAGCAAAGACTGTTTGAACGAAAACCAAACCTAGTGCTAGGTTGAATAAGAGCATTCCAGCCATAATTTCTGCTATTTCATCATATTTAGTATCGTTAACATCTACATCTCCGAAACGGTAGGTTGTCCCATCTATAGTGACTTTTGTATTATTGAAATTGGTTACATCATCCACAGTTGTCTCATCTAAAAGAGAAGCTTTTGCATAATAGGATGAATTTGACATTGTAAATTCTACTACAGGAAAAGCTACTGTTCTGTTACTTTCGAGTACAAGACTTGTGTAATCCAAGTGATCTACTTCATCTAGGCCTAAAAATTCATTATCAGCAATATCATAGAGTATTCTTATTTGAACCATGTTCATAGAAAGATCTGTGAAATTAACTATGTTCACAACTTGAATCTCAATGTCAGCTACTACGTGATCAGCAACACTTGTATTCGTAAATAGCAATTTACCCTTGACATAACTATCTTTAGTTAGTTCAAGAAGATCTGGTGCTACAGCCCCTTTAGTTAGAGCGGAGAAATATATCGAAGATATTAATACCCCCAACATAAAAATGGTAAGAACCTTGTTTTTTCTATTCATAGTAATAATAAATATTGAAATTCGTATAAAAGAATGTTTTGAAAGTTCTTAAACTTAATTTGAGTTTAGAAAATCAAAAATCTAGTTCGTATGAAGAAACAGCAAAATTTTAGAAGCTAAGATAATCTACTGCCAACAATGCAACCAGGTACCTTATCGTTGATATTCTTCTGTATTGAATTTGTGATACTCATAACTGTCATTATTTTTAATAGAGACCACAGATTCTTTTGGTCAATTATCTTTCTGCTTATACTACTTCAGTTATATCAGTTATCTGAATTTCTAATATGCATTGGAATCAACGAAAATGTTACTGGGAGAATAGCTTATGTGATAATAACTTTCCTACCACCATTGGGATATTTTCTCTGTACAAGAGTTGTAGGATGGAAATATCATGATTACATTATTGGATTTGCAGTAGCTTTAGGTTTTTCTCTATACTATCTTATTGTACCAAATTCAGTACAATTAATCGACTGTAATCCCTTATATGCTATTTATGGAAATAATCTTGCTTGGTACTATGGTGCTTATTATTTTGGGATGATAGTTTATAGTATTCTTTTTGTAATAGCTAATCTGATCTGGAGACGAGAACATATTTACACAAGAAACGGAATAATTGTCTTGATAGGTTATCTTTCATTTCTAGCTCCAATGTTTCTTATGGTATTAATTGATACCAGCAAATATCTTCCTACAATTACAAGTATAATGTGCAAATATGCTTTATTGCTAGCAGTTACTCTAGGTGTATTTTCATTTCTGAAGAAAGATAAAATATCTTTGAATAACACTCTTCAGCAAACAGCTGAATAAGGAAAATATTTTACCTAGGGACATTTTTTGTTTTGGCAACATATTCAGCTAATTTCTCATAATCTTGTGGTAAATCCATATCAAGTGCTAATCCAGGATCATTCATGACTACAGCATCAGCTTTGAGTCTGAAAGCTCGTGAAAAAGCGATAATAACATCCTTTAATTTTCCCCTTCCAATTACAATTTTGAACAATCTATACCATGTAAGTGGTCTTTTAGCTGTTAATCTAATTATAGTCATAAAGGATCTTTGTTTTCTGGTTCCTAACTCTGTGAACTCATCAATTTCTTCTTGACACTTCTCGATTAGATAAGGGCTAACTGAAACCATTTCTCCTTGAGTGAGATTAATATCTCTTAAACGAGCAACCCCCCTACCTGAATCTGGAAAAGCTTCTTCTACAACTTCATGAGGAATGACTGTAGCTATAAAATCATAACCTTGGTTTGATTGAACATACTCAATGAAAGAGTTTATAGTATCAACTTTGATTCCTGGACAATCAGCACTGCAAAAAATAATATTATCCTGTACTTTATTTGTTTTAACAAGATAATCCAAACCAGCTCTGTATTTTTGTCCAATAGAAGCATTAAGACCAATAGGTATATGATGAATTGGTCCTTCGAATTTTATTTCCTTATCAGACAATCCTAGAACATGAACTTCATCTACATACGGTGATTTTAAAAATTCTTCTACAACCCATTCTAGAACAGTTTTCCCACACATAGGCAGTAGCACTTTTGTTTTATATTTCTCTTCAGGATCATGAATTTGCATAATCTCTCTTCTATCTTTGTCGCTACCAGCCAGTATCAAAACGGGATATTTCATTATAAACGATACTAGAAATAAAGCATCATATATAAATTCTTACGGTGCAACTTTTCGAATGTTAGATTAGCTCACACCTTCGGTGTAAGGAATTTTTCTAACTTGGCTAACATATTTCTTCACTTTGTCATAATCTTCTTTAAGATCAATATCCATTCCAAAACCTGCATCTGAGATTATTACAGCTTTAACTTTAGCTTTAGCGAAGATTTCAAGTATCTTTTCTCCACCTTTCATTTTTAGTTGTCCCATTAAGAATAAGATAATTCTCAACCATGTTCGTGGATGCCTTAAGACAAGTAACAAGATTGGAGTAAGAGCACTTGATTTTTTAGTTCTTTTCTTCTTCTTGATATTTCTTCTTCCTCCTCCAATCTCATCAATAAGGTCAAGTTTTTCTCTAATTCCGAATGCACTCATCGCATATAATTCACCTGGATAAACATGAACATCTTTGAATTTTGCAACAACTCTCTTATGATCTGGAAATACTGCACTTGTAACATCATCTGGAACTACAGATTGTACATAGTCATAATCTTTGTATTTTTCAACTTCTTCAAAAAACTGGTTAATAGGTCCTACAGATATTCCGGGAGTATCTGATGAAGAAACAACGAATAATTCTTCATCCATTCCTAGGGATCTAACGTAATCCAACCCAGCTTTTAATTTTTCTGCAAAAGTAGAAATTGTTGGTACAGGAACATAATGCACTGGAAAATCAAATTTTGCCATTTCCTCAGATATACCTAGAAGGAATATTTCACCTGTATAGGGGGATTTTCTTAATTCTTCAATTTGCCAATCTACAATTCGTTTTCCTAGAAACGGCAGTAAAGCTTTGGTTTTATATTTATCATCAGGATCTAAGAGCCTAATCAATTCTCTCTTCTTTGCATCTCTACCACATAAGACAAAAACTGGATATTTAGTAACCATATGAAATAACCAGAGAACAATTTATTTACCTATTTAAAAAATATTCCTCGCGATGATTAAATATCAGGGGGATTTCTGGTTACTGAAAAGAGAATTCAGGGAGATATAAAGAATAAACTCCATATCCAATCTACAAATGTATGGATTAACATCGCGGAAAATAATCCTCCTTTCCACCAACAGTAACCATAGAATAAACCTGCAATTGTAGCCAATAGAATATAGACCCAAGCAAATTCTGAAGTTGTGTTATTCCAATGACTTAAACCAAATATAGCTGAAGCTAGAACTAGAACAAACCATCTCCAATATTTGAATAGAATATTATCTCTTTTTACTATATTATCACTTAATTGTTGCTGAATAACACCTCGTGCAATAATCTCTTCAGGAAGTGCAATAGTTAACCAAATACCGATAAAAGAAAAGAAAAACATCAGAAAACCTGGCCATTCAGGGTACCATGTTAGAAAATCTGTTAAGATACCTATTGGGATTATGATAATAGCTAGTATCAGACTTAATGTCATTGGAAGGAAAATCTTACTTTTAGTGATTTTCCAGTTGAATTTTTCTTCATAGTTCTGGAACTGAATTGAATAAAGAATAAGAATAAGAGAACTTACCCAAAGAGCATTTATTTCATAACTAAAATCCAGTCCAAGTAAACATTGACTTGTATATCTTCTATCAAAACCTATTGCAAACAAAATTACTGCTGCTATGTGAAAAATGAAATCAAATCGAAATTCTTGAAAAAAAGTAGGGATTATGAAAATGATTGTTGGCAGGACATACCAAACGAAATACATCATAACAGATTTTGGTGTAACTGATAATATTGTCCAGCTGAATAATGGAAGAACTAGAAAGACAAAAGCTGATAGATAATATATCCATCGTTTTCCAGTCAGTTTCTCCAGAATCATCGTTCTTGCAGGAGATATTATTAAGAAAAGAACAAAGGAACAATAGAGGAACAGAAGAATACTGATAATTACTGAATGACTTATTTGTGCTTGTCTTTCTATAATTGGAACAAGAGCTGCTAAAATCATAGAAGTTAAAGGGATAAGAACAAAACACAGATATTTCTTTGTTTTTTGATTAATCATTTCTTCTCTTTTTCCCTACTGATGCAAGATAAATCACAAACTGGTCTTCTCCATCTAAGTACAGTAATTTATTAAAGATATCATCATGAAAAGCTGCAATTGCACAAACTCCTGCACTTATATTTTCTGCTGCTAGATAGAGATTTTGGCACACATGACCTGCATCAATATGCAAGTATCTATAACCTCTCTCAACATATCTCCATGTCATTCGATAGACATCAGCTACCCATATGAAAGTAACTGAATTGTTCTTAACCATTTTCTGATCATAAGCTGCTTCTACAACTTTGTCAGCTATACCATCTTCAATGATATACTCAACAAGTTTATGCTCAATTGCTACATATCTATAAATTCCAGGTTCCAAACCTGATACATTATTTATTAGCAAGTAGGTTTCAAATGCATGTCTTGCTCCAGCACTGGGAACTGTTCGAAGAGTTGCAACTTGATCTCTTACTTCTTTGACACCTTGAGTACTCCATAGAAGCCAAGAAAGCTCTGATATAGTTAGAGGAATATCAGAATATGTTCTTCTACTTGTTCTGTTTTTGATAGCTTGTTTCAGATTGAGTTCAGGAATTTCTAAATCAGAGATAATAGGCAATTCATAACTTTTCATTTTATGAGCATATTCCAATTCTAGAGGAGGTTGAGTTATTCCTTGACTTTGATCTGATTTTGAAGTAAATTTGTAAGTAGTTTTTTCCATGAATTCTTTACCAATATGATCTTTTTTCAATATAAGCACCTATTATTCAAACTTACTAGTTGTTTTTATAATTATCCCGTGTTAAGTTGAACTTACTTAAAAGATGCTACAATCATTCCATAATATGAGGGGCATTCGTAAAGACAAAGCTCATTTTTTAGATTACTTCTTTCTACAACACCAAGAAGAATTAGCATCTGCCAAAAACTATCTGGTTTAGCTTGATCAATAAACTCTGGTGTTAACTCAAGTAAAGTGTCAAGCTGATTCTTCTCAATTAAACTACATATTTGGTCGTCAAACACCTTAGATGCTGGGTGATAACCATATGGTCCTTTTGGATCATGAGCATGTCCATGATCACAACTTGCTATGTAAACAGCATTGATGTTTTCTTTCTCGCAGATGTTACTTAGGGTATGTCCTAGATAGACTAGGTTTTTCCAAGGTATTTCTCTAGATGGTGTAATTAAAACAACAGGAGGGATGGTTTTATTTGCTTCTTTATACTTCTTGTAGATAGACCACATAGGAATTAAAGTTCCCCAATCCATTTTCATTTCACTATAATCTCCATCAGCAGCACCGTAGTTTACTGATACTATAGGAATTCTATCTTTGGTTCTGTTATAAAGCAAATTTGCAAATTTTCTATCGCATTTCAATCTTAATGTAACTTTTTTTGTTTTGCTTTCATTCCACCAAGTTCCTTCTAACCATTCTGAAGAAATGATACCAATATATCCATCAATTCTTAGATTGTGAGGAGAAGCTAAGATTAACACTTCTGGATCTTGTCTGATAATCTCATCAGATATTTTATCCATTGCTTCCACTAACCTTTGCCAGTCAGCTCCCTCTTCAGGAAAAAGTTCAGGAATAAGATTAAATCCATGTGGTAGCATTGCAGAATAACTAAGAGTCATTAATGATGATTAAATGAATTGTATTTTTAGTTTTTGGATAGGTTTCATGTTATCGAGCTGAAGAAAAGATTAAATGTAAAACAGTTAAACTACTAATACGAATGCCAAAAACCATCAAGTCCTTCTACCATCTAAAACAAAGTAAATCGATTATTCTAATGATCTTAATAATCTCGTTTTCTATGGCAAATATCAGGTTAACAACATCTGATCTTATGAAAGAGAAATTTGAGGTTTCATCAGCAGATGGTTATTTCCAGGGTTATAATCTATTTGTGCTAAATGAGTTTGAGTTATCTTCTGTTTCTACTGTGGCTAATACATTATACTTGGTGGATATGGAAGGAGAGATAATACTTCAGAAACCTCTGAGTGCACATTCTACTCTAGCCAATATTCCTGTTGAGTTTTTCAATTCAACAACTTTGCTATATGGAGATTTGAATGGAGCGAATTTTTGGAATTTCTACACTGATGAAATAGAAGACCTTGATATTAGTGGTCATCACGATTTTGAATATAATTCCAATAACAATAGCATTTTTACACTTGAATGCTCAATCCATGAAATTGGTCCAACAGATTATCTTTTTGATAAAATTTATGAGTATGATCTTGAAACAGGTGCAATCATTTGGGAATTTTCGACAGATTCATTTATAACATTTGATAACTACTGCCCCTTTCAGGACATGGCAGGAGAGATACCAGATATAACTCATGCAAACACTCTTCTTTATGATGTAGATAATGATATGATTTATCTTAATTGTAGAAATACAAATTCCTTTCTTAAAATAAATCACAAGACAGGAGAACTTATGTGGTCGTTAGGAGAAGAAGGTAATTTCACAATGAGGGATATTAATGGCAATGTAAAGGAACATCTTTTCTTTCATGGACATGCACTAGAAATGATAAATGAAAACACCTTCATTTTATTCGATAATGATAAACATAATCAAACTGATAACACTAATATGATATCTCGAATGATAGAAATCTCAATAGATGAAACCACATTTACAGCAAATGTAACATGGGAATATGCTGCCCCAAAATCTTACCATTCTGGTGCTTGGGGGGATTCTGATAGGTTACCTAATCTTAATCGATTTGGAACTTTTGGTACTCTTGATCATGCGGGTAGCTATATGACTGGAGCGATACTTGTTGAAGTAGATCCTATAGGTAATATTGTGTGGGAAATGAAATTTTTCAAAGATTGGGGAAATGTTTTTGGAATATATCAATGTGACAGAATTAGACTATCACCTATAATTGAGATAACTTCACCTTATTGGATTAAATCTGGAGAAGAAGCTATAGTAAATTGGCAAGCATTCTATAACTTCAGAAACAAACATCATATCACAGGTAATTATGACATTGTCTTTGAGAGTGAAGAAATAGAAAATGGAATAATTGATTATGGTCTATACTGGCAACCTGTTAACAAAAGTGTTAATTTAGGTTATCTTGATAATGGGAATTATAATTTAACTATAACCCTAGATGATGGTGAAGGGCATAAAACAATAGAAATAATCGAACTAGTTGTATCAAGGAAACCTCCAAAAGAAAACACTGAATCAACAGATTTTCATTATCTCTCAATTCTTTCAGCTTTGACTTTTTTAGTAATGGTCAAAGTTGTAAAACTTAACAAAAGAAAAATTACTAATTAGAAGAAATAAAGTATCGATTTATAGATTAATTTTCTTCTTTTATGAATGAACCATTTCTGTATTCTTCAAAAGCAATTCTTATTTCTTCTTTGGTGTTCATAACTATCGGCCCATTCCAAACAACAGGTTCTTCTATTGGCTTTCCTGAGATTAATAAGAATCTTACTGTGCTTTCAGTTGTTGAAATAATTACATCTTCTCCTTCATCAAAAATAAC
>JAEOTK010000212.1 GCA_016839875.1 Candidatus Heimdallarchaeota archaeon | reverse complement strand
TGGGGTTGGATTATAATGGAAGCTCCAGCTGTTATCATTTTCGTTGTATTATTTGCAATTGGAGATAGAAAAAGAGAAATAGTTCCAATTGTTCTACTTTTCATATGGCTAGCTCACTATGTTCAAAGAGATATCATCTATCCATTTTTCCTGAGAACTAATAAACGAATGCCAATCCTAATTCTGATTTTTGGATTTATTTTTCAAACCTCAAATACCTATATCATTGCTCGCTGGATATTCACTTTATCGAAAACTGAATCTTATGCAATTTCCTGGTTAAATTCTCCTGCTACTCTTTATTCTGCTGCTTGGTTAACAGATCCTAGATTTATCATAGGTATAATTCTCTTTATTGTTGGATATATAATAAACCGACATTCAGATTTTGTTCTTCGAAAATTACGAAAGCCTGGAGAAAAAGGTTACAAAATTCCTTTTGGTGGTTTTTTCAGATTCATCTCAAGTCCAAATTATTTTGGTGAATTAGTTATTTGGGTTGGTTTTGCTTTAGCAATTTGGTCTTGGCCTGGTTTTCTATTTGCATTTTGGACTTTAGCCAATCTTCTTCCAAGAAGTGCTTCACATCACAAATGGTACAAAGAAACATTCCCTGACTATCCAAAAGAAAGAAAAGCTCTTATTCCGTATTTATACTAACCACTTTTATCTCTTGAAAGATATCTATATCTTTCATTATTCTATAACAAGGTTTGTATTCTCTTCTAAAAACTTGAGAATGTGAAACTAAGGGCAACTCGCTTGAATCTTTACTTTCCTCTGCTATATCTAGAACTAGTTTTAACCATTTCTTAACATTCTTGTCAAAGGATTTTGTATAAGAAAGTATTTTCTCATCAAACCATTGAATCAAACCTTTCCATCTTTCAATGAATAAAGATAGTGATTTTTTTGCATTGAGTTTGGTTTTATTCATAAGTTCCCATAAGAATTCGTGATCCTCTCCCATATGTTTTTTCCATGATCTTAGATTAATTCTTCCTAAACGAGTTTGAATATCCAGGAGCTCAAAGAGTTCATCAGTTGCCAATGTTTCCTCAGCTTCTTTTAGTTCTTTCTTCAAAAAACCTTCAATGCTTTTTTTATCACCAATCTGAGACAAATGCATCCACCCGCAAGTTCCTTGGAGAATAAACTTGTACAGATCAATTAGTTGGACTTTAGGGTAATGATAAACATGTGATAAAAGTGGATTTCTATCAAGCAAATCAAAATCTACTTCACTAAGAGAAATAGGTACTTTGGATACTATCTTTGCTAAATCCTTGAATTCATCTTGATTTGCCATTAGATAAACATTGAATCTTTGCATTTAAATTTCTTAACATATTCCTAGTACATTGAATGTTGAATTTTTTTAGATAGTAACAGATATATAATGTCGCTTTTCAAATCATTTGATATAAATGTTTTTTAGACCAATAATGAGAGAAATTAGAAATATCAATCGGAGAAGAGTTTCGAGAAAACTTAGATGGGTTTATCTCGATCTTGATGAACCATTGAAAGAAAGGAGCGAACCTTCAAAAGGTTACTTTCAAAGGAAGCTATTCCCTCCAAAATTACTTTCATTAGCCTTTCTTGACAAATATTTAGCAAAATTGAGTAAATTAAGGAATTTTGAAGGTATCATCATTCATTTAAGAAAAGCTCCAGATGGTCTTGCTCGTGTACAAACTCTCCGAGATCTCTTGATAGATTTCAAAGCGAAAGGTAAGAAGGTAATAGTGTATGGTCACAATTTTGATTTCCTAGACTATTACATAGCTTCAGCTGCAGATGAAATCTGTCTTCAGAGAGCTGGTGGCCTTGGAATTCTTGGAGTTCAAATGAGTAGAATATTCCTAAAAAATGCTTTGGAAAAACGAGGGTACAAAGCTGATGTAGTACCAATTTCTCCATACAAATCCGCAGGAGATGGGTTACGAAGAGCAAATTTCTCAAAAGAAGATAAAGAACAAATATCTGCAATTTTGGATACAATATTTGACACAGTAGTTGCTGCTCTTAGTACTTCACTTAATAGGAAGGAGAAGGAAATTATTGATATTATTAACAACGCTCCTTATACAGCAAAAATTGCTTTGGAGAAGAATTTGATTCATCGGATAATTTCAGAAGAAGAGTTAATCGAACATACTCGAAAAACCTATTCGAAAGGAAAAAAACTAAAGATTCTTGCTGTAAAAAAATCTCTCAAAAAACTACCTATTTCTAGACCTAAATCTGCTAAGAGAACAATCGCTGTAATATCAGTAGAAGGGTCTATCGCTGATGGTAAGAGTCGAAAACCACCAATTAAACTTCCAATTCCAATTATTGGAGATGACCAAGCAGGAGATCAAACTATCGTTAGCTTAATTAGAAAAGCTAAAAGAGATAAAAAAGTTAAAGCAGTAGTTTTTCATGTTAATTCTGGTGGAGGTTCTGCAGTTTCATCTGAAGCAATGCGATCAGCAATTAAGGAATTAGTTAAGAAAAAACCTTTAGTAGTCTATTTCAACGATGTAGCTGCATCTGGTGGATACTATATAGCTACTTCTTCAAATTGGGTAATAGCTCAACCGATGACAATTACAGGATCCATAGGGGTCATTGAAATGAAGATTATAACACAAGGTGGACTAGGAAAACATGGAATCGACAGAGAATATATACGAAGGGGAGATAGAGTTGGTCTTTTTAGTCCTGATAAACCTTTCACAGAAGAAGAGAGGAAGATTGTTTATGACAGTATTAACTCTCTGTATGATGTTTTTCTGAGTCATGTTGGTGAATTTCGAAAGATGGAAAGAAATCAGTTCGAAAAATACTGTGGAGGAAGAGTCTGGTCTGGTAAAGATGCTCTCAAACTAGGGTTAATAGATGAACTTGGTAATATTAATCATGCAATAAAGAAAGCTGCGGAATTAGCAAATCTAAACCCAGAGAAGTGCAGAATTGTAGACATCTATAAAGCTAAACTGGATGTTCCTATGTGGGTGAAAGATGGTCAAATTGATCTCTTCATGGATGAATGGTTAGAACCCTATAAGAAGACTCATACATGGATGATTTTACCTGAGAAGCTCATTGTTGAGTAATCTTCTTTCTTCTTTTTTTATCTCTATATTTATATAGAAGTTTTGCATAATTTCACTTGTATGAGTGGAGTATTCTGTCCTAATTGCGGAAACAAACATGAAAAGAGTGGCAAATTTTGTCAATATTGCGGAGCTAATTTAGAAGAAGTGATATTGGATTATAAGAATCAAAGATTACCAGTAAAATATCAAACAGAACCAGTCCATAGTGGTCCCTATCAACAAGGACCAGAACAAAGAACCTATAGTTCATCAT
>JAEOTK010000211.1 GCA_016839875.1 Candidatus Heimdallarchaeota archaeon | reverse complement strand
GTCCATTCATCTCAAAATATATGGAAAAGGGGATAATAGATCACGATCCTTTTGTCTCTATTGAAGAAGAAGGTGTGGGAAGATTGATGAAGATGTGTGTAGATGAAGGAAGAGAAGCACAACCTGGTCTTGAATGTGGCATATGTGGTGAACAAGGCGGGGATCCAAAATCTATAGACTTCTGTTATAGAATTGGTTTAGATTATGTGTCCTGCTCTCCCTATAGAGTTCCTATAGCTCGTCTTTCTGCAGCTCATGCAACTTTAAAAAACAAGTGAGAGTAATACTCTCCTTTTCATTTTTATATATATAAAATAAAATCAATTAGATTACTTTAAGTAACAATCAAATTGACAAAATATAGCGCAATTACTTTTTTAAAGAAGCAATATTCCTTACACTATTATGTCATTCTTGAAGAAATATGTTATTGGAGACTTCTCTCTGATAGTTCTTTTTTCGATTATTTTTTTGTTTTTTATACAAACACTTTCAGATTTATTCGAGAAAATCTGGGCATTTGCCCTACCTGGGGCAGGACCCGATGAGAATGTCTTAGGGTTACTAGTTTTACTTTTACCACTAAGCCTACTTGCTTTTCGGAAAAAAGTACCAGATTTAGCATTATTGATCACAGGAGAAATAATAATCATATCTAGATTGGTTGAACCATTAATGGTAGGAATGTGGATTTATATTTTTGCAGGCCTCTCTGTTGGGAGTTTTCTAGTATTCTTTCCAGGATTTATAATAAGAATCAAAAATAGAGAAGAGAAAACTAGTTTTGACTTTGGCATAGCAATGGCTAGTGCAGTTGGATTGTCAATATTGTTCAGAACAGCTGGTGTATCAAAAGATATTTCCCAATATGGATGGTGGCAGGTAATAGGATGGATACTGGGAACAATAGCATCACTTATACTAATAACATTGTATTTTAAATTACAGAATAAAGAGACGGAAAAAGCTAAACCAATGGAAGAAGAGACAAAGGCAAGTTTCTGGAAAGTACTTGGATTATCTATGGGGATTTTTAGTATATTTGTTACAATCTGGTTTACTTTCATGAGTCCAACAGTAATATCTAGATGGACTGAAGGAAACTATATTGGTATTGTAATTGGAATTCTGATCATGCTTGGGGTATTTATTGGACTGAAGCTATGGAAACCTGAATTAGTTAACAAACTAAAACCTTGGATGTTATGGGTTTGGAATGGTTTGTTCGCAATTTCTATGACATTGACTGTATTAGCTCATCAAATATTCTTTATTTCTGGTTCCATAAGTTATCCTTTTGTTCCTTCAGCAACTGCATGGTACCAACAGATACCTTTGGTTTTAATGATAATCTTATCTCCTATTCTCTATCTTGATTTTACTTTACTTACAAAAGAACTGATAAAACTAAAACCAAGTCCAGCAAAGATGGGTGGAAGCTTCACTATTGGAGGATTTTTCATCGTAATCATGATTTTCATGCAGATTCTTCCAAATATCTGGGGACAAGCAGCTCTTGAACCTTTTAGTACAGTATTTAGAGATATGTATTGGCTAGCATTCTTCATACCAGGATTGATTATTTCATTAAGTATACTTCTTGTAAAGAAAACCACTTTGACATTTGAGAAGTTATCCAAGAAGTTCAGTACAAAAATCATTCTATCCTCTGTTTTTGGATTAATGTTTATAGGAACTATTATTGGTGGAGTAGTAACTGCACCAAATCCTAACTATTCTGCAAGTGGTAAAACTTCCTTAGTAATTATGACCTACAATATTCTACAAGGAATTAACGTTACAAGTGATTGGAATTTTGATGGTCAACTAGAGATTATTAAAGCAGTTGATCCAGATATCCTTGGACTCCAAGAATGTGATCCTACTAGAATTTCAGGTGGAAATCTTGATGTCGTTAGATACTTTGCTTCTGCACTGAACATGTATTCTTATTATGGTCCTAAAACTGTAACAAACACATATGGATGCGCAATCTTATCGAAGTACCCAATCACGAATGCTTATTCCTTCTTTGCTTATAGTGATTCAGATCAAATTGGTTCAGCACAAGCACAAATAACTGTTGGAACAACAGTTTTCAATGTAGCAGTTCATCATCCTGCAGGAAGAACACCACAAGTAATGAGAGATCAGAATTTACAAATGCTGGAACAAGTAAATGGTCTAACAAATGTCATCTATATGGGAGATTTCAATTACTTCCCTTACTCACAGATGTATAATGATACACTGAGTGCAGGTTTAATCGATTCCTATGCACAATTCCACGGAGTACCTGCAATAAATCTAGATGCAACGGTGGCGTATTTAGATCCAAACACTGATGTATATAGTACAATTGATCATATATTCCTAAGCAGCGGTACAGTTGTTTCTGATGCTCAGTATATAGAGATAGGGCATTCAGATCATCCAGCTTATTGGTGTGAAATAGTTATCTAACAATTTCCTTTTCCTTTCTTTTTTTGTTTTACAGAGTAATTATCTTGTCAATACTATCTAAAAAGAAACCAACATCCTCTATAAACTCAAAAATTAGTCTTACAAGATCAGATCTCAGTGAAGTTCTATGTAGTGCAATTAACTCATCCAACATCTGCAAGTTGGTTTTTGTATTAGCAAACTCCGTATAAATTCCAATAATATCCTTTTCTTGTAAAGAATTAAGTAGATTTTCCAAAATCTCTAAAACGAAGTAAATTTTGTTATTGATGTCTCCTGATTCACTGTAGTTATCAAGCATAATTTTCGTTGAAATTTCCTGTGCTTTTGAAGCAACATCTTCGTAAGCTATGTCTAACATTTCTATAACCAAATCATCCACCTGTATTTCATCGGCTTTTTGTTCAGATGGAACCTCAGTCAGTTCCATTCTTTTAGTAGTTTCTTTTATTTCAGCATCTAGCCATTTAACAAAAGTGGGGGTGATGATTGGTTTCTTATCAAGAAATGTATCCGCTGAAGTAAAATCCTCTTGTTTTGGTTTTGGATGATAATATTCTCCTTTTATTTGAGAATGAGCAGTAAATTCAGGATAGTTCTCATATACGTATTCAATAAGTTGTCTTAAACTATAGTTTCTGAAATCGTAACACAGATCTTGAATTACTTGATCATAAATATCACCAAAATCATTTTCAAGAAGATATTGTTCTCCATAATCTGTTATTTGATAACGATGAAGCATCTCCCCACCTGGCTTTTCAACCTCTTCATGCTCAATATATCCATAATCTATCAAATATTGCGTGTCCTCTTGAATTGCTTGACAATAAGGACCGAATTTAAAAGGAATATAGTCATATCCCGTGTTAATATGATAATTCTTCTCTAAAAGAAAGATTAATTTTTGAAACTGTACTCTCCCGTTAATGTACCCCATATGCTTTAGTAGCAGTAATAACGTTGCGTAACGGGACATCTTACTATATCTAACCAGAGATTAATATATAAACTCATAAAAACCTTAAAGACTCACTTGGTAGATACATTTTTCTTCTATTTGAACAGCAGATTCTTTGCTCAATTGTCAGCGAAACAATAAAATAAGACTATTTAAAGTACAGAATAGTGATTAAAGTGGGAATTTACAAAGATCTTGAAAATAAGAGAGTTGTAATTACTGGAGGAGCAAGCGGTATTGGATTAGCAACAGCTAAACGTTTTGTAGATGAAGGAGCTAAGGTAGTTATTATCGATTGGAATCAAGAAGAGCTGGATAAAACATCTTCTACAATTTCTGAACTTAAGGGTGGCGTGTATGCTGACGTTAGTAATCCTGCAGAAATAAAAAAGGCATTCAATAAAATCGATGAAATCTTAGGAGGAATTGATATTCTGATTTCTAATGCAGGAATTTGCTATCGAAAACCATTTCTAGAAATTGACTATGAACAATGGTCTAAAGTTCATCGTGTTAATTT
The DNA here is from genome assembly GCA_016839875.1 of Candidatus Heimdallarchaeota archaeon. The sequence goes on along the minus strand of JAEOTK010000211.1, from coordinate 103 downwards.
AGATGGAATGTTTCTTTGTGCAAAGGAAGCAATTACTAGAATGAAGAAACAGCTTTCTGGAGTTGTCTTATTTATGGGTTCCACAAATGGTTTAGAAGGTCAT
>JAEOTK010000210.1 GCA_016839875.1 Candidatus Heimdallarchaeota archaeon | reverse complement strand
TTTTTTAGGATTTAGAGAAGAAAAAAAAGAAGGTTAGTTGGGTGACCAACCGGGAGGGAGTATTGCTTCATCCCCTTCATCAGGATCATATCGTATGTTCATCATGCATCACTCTAAGTTTTGTTATCCTTATAATACAACTAAATTACTTAAACACACAAAGAAAAAAAATGACAATTTTCAAGAGAAGTTTCCTGAGAAATAAAAAACCTCCAAAGAATACAGGAACCCCGAGAAGAGAAACAACAGAAGATAGAGAATAAAGGGTGACTTCTTAACAGAAGCCGCGACAAGGCCTAAATTGGCCCTGCGATGGAGGAAGCTCTGAGAGCTTCCAAACGTAGGAGGTGATCCATCGTTTACAAAGAATTTATTATCTATTTCTTCTTAATTTATCATTATGAACTTCAAATATAGCAAAGAAGCTTTTGAAAGAATTCGAAGAAATTACGACCAATTTGGAGAAGCTGAATGGGAGAGATTAGATAAAACCCCTAAAGACAAAGTGCAATTCTTCATTCATAACCATTATCTTCATCAATATATTAAATCTGGAGACAAAGTATTGGAAATAGGTCCTGGACCTGGTCGTTTTACAATCGAACTAGCTAAGCTTGGAGCAAAAATCTATGAAATCGATATTTCGGAGGTTCAATTAAAACTCAACGAAGAAAAACTCAAATCCTTTGGTTTCGAAGATTCTGTTATTTGGAGAAAAATAATGGATGTTGCAGATTTATCTGAGCTCTCTGATAACGAATTCGATGCAGTTGTTTGCTATGGAGGACCGATTAGTTATGTATTTGATAAAGCACCTCATGCTATTTCTGAGTTGATAAGAGTAACAAAATCCAAAGGATATATTTTCATTAGTGTTATGTCTCTTCTAGGTACCTGCCAATTTTTTCTAGAACCTGTTTTACGAATTGCAACAGAACATGGACCTGAACTTATTGATGATTTAATTAAATATGGAAATGTTGTTGGGAAACTTGTAGGACCTGAATCTCCGAATCATATATGTCATATGTTTACTTGGTCCGAATTGAAAGATGTGCTTGATCAATTTAATTGCGAAATAGTTGAAGCATCAGCTGCTAATTATCTTTCAAATACAAGAGAAGATGTACTGGAAAGATTTTTCGCAGATCCAGTTTTATGGAAGAAGTTTCTTCATTGGGAGCTTGAACTATGTAAACAAGTGGGTGCAATTGATGCAGGAACTCATATGCTAACTGTCATAAAGAAGTTGTAAAACTGTAAGTATTTATGAGAAAGTACTTTGTGCAATATTCTTCTTCAGTTTTTACAGACCTTGGGTCAGCATTATCTTCGTATTATTTTTGTAAGCTCAGATTTTACTTTTTTTGAGCAAACACATTCTATGTAAACTAAAAAACCTCCAAAGAATACAGGAACCCCGAGAAGAGAAACAACAGAAGAAAGAGAATAAAGGGTTGGAAGCTCTGAGAGCTTCCGAACGTAGGAGGTGATCCACATGCGGTATGTAAGAAGCAACTCACATACTTCCGTATTTATAAATCAATATACATTAAAATAAGCATATTTCACTAAAAACTTAAAAATCCAAAACTCACTACCTAGGAGAGGATTATTATGAGCAGATATGTTGGAAAAATAATATTAAGAAAAATAGATGAAGCAATTCAAAAATCTGAAGACAGAAAACGTGAAGAACAGCGTAAACAAGAAAATGAAGAAAGAAAAAGATTAGGAAGTTTATCAATTCCCCAAGGAATAGTTGGATTGTATATAAGTGGGAAGTTTTATCCTCAAACTCCTTTACCAGTAATTGATAGCAATTTTATACAAAAAACAGCAGACATGATTCAATTCATAGTTGAGGAGATTTACACTTCATTGTACAATCAGCTTTCACCATACAAGATAGGGGATGAAATAATTCAAGATATTGCACTGAATGCTCATTATGGACTCTTTAGAGAAACACGATATTTACAAATACATAAACAAGTGATTTCTTTTCCTATGGAAAAACCTTTGAATGATCTTTGCATATCTTTCCGCCAGAGATTATTAAGACCTGGTTATACATCTGTTCCATTAGAATTTCTCTCAGAGGAGGATAGAGCCAAAATTCAAAAAACACAAAAAATTCGTGGAGAAATCATTGAACTAAGATTTAAAAATGAATTTGATAAAGCTAGAAGCTTAATTGAACAACTTCTCGATATGAATCCAAATGATATAAAAACAATTGATGGAGCTATTGATTTTTTCAAATATACAAAAGATTGGAAAGAAGCATCTAAATACCTCAAAATGGCAATCAACTTATTTCCTCAAGATGAAAGCTATTTAGTTGACCTTGCAAATTCCTTGAAAAAGAATAATGAAATACAAGAAGGCATTGAAAATTATATTAAGGCTTTGAAGTTGTTTCCAAATTATCATACTGCATTGTTTGAACTTGGGGATGCATATACATTACTTAAAGAGTATGACTATGCAATGTGGTGTTTTAACAAAGCTAAATCATTAAAACACAAAAAAGCCAAGAAAAGAATTAAAGAATTAAGAAAACAAAAAGCAAAAGCTAATATTCCTCCAGGATTATAACCTGTAGAAATCTTCTTTGGAACCTGTAAGTTAGATTGGAGATATTTTCCCTCCATAGCTGAAAGTGAAAGAACGGATATTTTCTTTACCCCTTAAAGATGCTGTAACTCCACCTGTAAAAATCAAAGATTTAGATTCAGCTTTTTGATGAATTTTCCTTGATAAACTAGTATCGCTATAGATCTTATCATCGATGCCTGATATTCTTATGTAGATATTTTTTAAATCAAGATCAATGCGTGTATCCTTTAATTGAGAGGTTCTATCTAGATTGTATATTTTAATGGCATACCTGAGAAGACTTCTCAACTTAAATATGTTAAACAGAAGATGTAAATAATCAAGAAAAGTTATTTTTTCACCCTTCCAAAGAAGAACGGAGTATTTCTCAGAAGAACTAATTCTGATATTAAAAGGATTTAAACCCAATATTATTGTAAGGAATCCCATAAACTAAGATTGAGTTCTTAATTTAAATGCTTTCCATCAGAATTATGAATATGAAAATTCCACGGAATACAAGAATCCCGAGAAGAGAAAAAAAAAGAGGGAATAAATATTAGAGGGATATATCGCCATCTAGATCACATAAAGCAAGAGTAAAATCATCCCAAGTTATGCCATTATCAGAATAATACTGCAACCATCCTGGT
>JAEOTK010000033.1 GCA_016839875.1 Candidatus Heimdallarchaeota archaeon | reverse complement strand
AGACAATTAATAATGTACGATCAGCAAGGACCTGATAGAGTTCTCCCAAGAAACTACTGAAGAGAAAAATCAATATTATGAAATATATAAGATTCATACGATAGAGTAGTTCTTTTCCAACAATTTTCCTAATTTTAATTTCTGGGAGTTCTTGTAGTTCTTGATTCTTTAATAATTGTTTAAATTCGAAAGGTTTGGACAAAAATTTTGCAAATCTTGTAAGCAAAGAATTATCCTCTCTTTTTGCTAAGTAATTTATGATTATTGTTAGAAGAATCATAGATAATGGAATTAGTGTAGCTAATAAGATTGCAGATATTCTTTGTAACTCAACTACCATCTTTATCTCCTCCTTTGTTTTTTATCTTACTTATTCTTTTGATAACAAAAATCCAATACCCAAAGAATATAAGACTTGGAACTATAACTAAAGTTAGAACAATAGATAATGATGAAATGCTTAAACTTGGTTCTATTGGCCAAAGATCAGTTTCAGCGTACAATTCTTCTGGAGTTGAATTTTCCAAGTTTTCTATAATATAACCATGATAACCTTTAGCTAATTCTGTTGAAAGATTCAAAGTTACAACATCATCATAATTTCCATGAACATAAAGATAGATAACTTGTTGTTTTAAATCATAGACATTTGAATAAACAGTTCCAGCATAAGCATATGTTTGAGGAACATGAAGTGTATCTAATAGATTTGCACAATTCTCTACAGTAAGACTATCTGTTGTTGTTATTTCGGTTAATCTTGTTGTCATATAATCATATCTAGGACATGGATAATAGGTCCCACCAGGATGATCAACATTGAAATTTGTTGATATCAGAAAATCTCCTGAAATTCGAGTAAACGCTATACTCCCATCCACTCCAGGACTCACTACAACAGCATCACCGGTTTTATCAGCCCAGTGTGTTTGTCCCCACCAAGTTCCTCCCATATTGTGGGTCTGATACCAAATTATAACTTCTTCAACAGTTGCACATTCGCGTAAAATTATCCCTCTACTTGTTAAATAGTAATAATGAGAACCTAAATCTTCTCTGTAGTTGACATCTTCTCCTGGAAAGATACCATTTCCATCAAAACAAAGACCTTCTGTATTCATTCCACCAATTTCAATACCATCTACATCATCCCCTCCAGGTTCGTTCTCAGCAAAACCTACATAAACACAACCATAGGATTGACCATCATCAGAAGGAACAAACCACATGTCTGTTCTTTCACGATCTCCTCCTTCATCTTCATTATTTCCAAAATATACTGAAGTTTCATCTTTTACTGTAAAAATTGAACAACTAGTTTCTGCAAGAGTTCTTTTCTCTAATAGAAAAGTAAACTTAACTGAAGAAAAAATAAGAAACGATGAAGAAATAATCAAAACACAGAAAATTGAAAACACAAGAGGATTTCTCGTAATTTTTCTCATCTCTATCGGATAAAATTTGTACATGTATATTGATAAAGCTAGCTAAATATTTTGAATAGCTATTTTCCCCTCGTATAATCTGATTTCCAAAATATTGTAAATTTGATTTGTTAAGTTTTTTAAATATCCAAGTTGGTAATTAAGCAACTGTCTATTACTCATGGACATTAGCTGGTCTGAATAAATGAATACAGTACTTCAAGAACTTGAGATAGATATTCCTCAAATTTGTGCTGAAATTGAATTACTTATCAAAAACACTCTGAATGATCTAGGTAGAGATGGAGCTGTCGTAGGGTTGAGTGGAGGGTTGGATTCAGCTGTAACTGCTATACTTACTGTTCGCAGTTTGGGTTCTCAAAAGGTTCAATTATTTAATCTTCCAGAAAAAGATAGTAAACCTATTCATCAGAAACATGCAAAAGAACTAGCCAAACATCTAGGAGTGAAATTAAAAACAAAGTCTATCACACCCCTAGTCAAAGCAGCAAAAGGTTATAGACTCCTTCCTATTGGTTTTATTCCAAGTAGAAGGTTTCGTAGTTTTATCGTTCGAAAAAGTAAATCAAGGATTCTTTCTGAGGAGGAAGAAGAGGAACTATTAGCTAATCGTTTACATCCTGAAGCTAAATCGTGGATTGCTAAAGGCAATGCTTACGCTGTCACAAAGCATAGAATGAGAATGGTGATTCTCTACCAATATGCAGAAGTAAACAATCTTATGGTTGTTGGAGCAGCTAATAGAACAGAATGGTTAACGGGTACTTTT
>JAEOTK010000032.1 GCA_016839875.1 Candidatus Heimdallarchaeota archaeon | reverse complement strand
TTTTGGAGAGTAATTGATCCTGAAGTTGCTTTTTCTAGAACATCTTGGGACAAGTCATCAGTAGCTTATGTAGAGAATATTATTAGAAATGCTGCTGAAAGTATTATCCGTACAACTTGTGCTAATATGGCTTTAGAAAAAATCATTCGGGACAGACAGGCCATCATCGAAGCCGTAACAAAGGAACTCCATTCATTAACTGCAGATTGGGGATTAATTATTGAAAGCTGTGAGATTAGAGATATAGAGATCATTGATCCAAACCTTAAATCTAATGTTTCAGCAATCATGAAAATTGAACAAGAGAAATTAGCTCGACTTAAAAGCGCAGAGATGCAAGAAATCACTCAATTAAGAGATTTAGAAGTAAGTCGAAAAGTGGGTATTGAACAGCAAGAAGTACAACTTGATGTTGAATCAAAAGAGAAAGATAAAGAGATCAAGGTTCAGGAATTAGAAAGAAAAAGGACTGAAGTAGAAGCTCACACCTACCAGACCAAAGTTGAAATTGAAGCTGATGCAAATGCTGAACAGATAAGGAGACTTGCTGATGCTAAACAATTCGAGATGGTAGCAAGAGCAAGAGGAGAAGCAGCAGCTATTAGAGAAGCTAAAATGGCTGAAGCTGAAGGTATTCTAAAAAGAATCGAAGCTCTAGCAAAAGCAGATACTCGTTTATTCCAAGAAATGATAATTGAAAAACTCCCAGAGATATATCAGAATCTGGAGATAGATAGAATGATTGTGACTGGGAATAAAGATGATGCATTTTCCGCGATTGCAAATGCTATAGTACCATTCTTACAAATTGTTCCAGAATTAGCAAAAAAATCTGAACTAGAAGCCAAAAAGAAGAACTAATTTCTTCTTTTTTTTGTTTCAAGATTTCTGAAGACTAACAAATCCATTGTCTAAGCCAATATATTTCAGTTTTGAAAGACCATAATGTCTAAGCTTAGCTAAATGATCATCTTTTACTAGATTATATTCATATTGATCGTGAATACTCAAAACCCAATCTAATGAGAAATTCAATGTAGGTATAAAAGCTAGTGTAAGATATCCTTCTTGACTCAAAGTGGTTTGTATTAGGTCAATATAATCTTTCATCTGATCTTTGAAAACAAAAGAAGATCCCATGAAAATATCTACACAATCCTTTAACATGTCAGTTTGTAAGTTATCTCTCTCGAAAAATTCAACATTATAAACCTCATAAAGATCCTGAATAACTTTACATCTGTAGAGAGATTCTGGAGGTTCTACACTCAACACCATCACATTATTTTTGAAATGGTTGGCTAAATGTAATGCATCGTAACCACTACCACCACCCCAATTTAGAATTGTCAGAGTATCTTTAACATCGAACAAAGGTAGTCTCTGTGAAAGATTGTTGTAAAAAACATCTCGTAATTGGAAAAAGAACTCTGAACCATACAGGGAGTCTAAAGTTAGAATCAAATCAGTATTAAGTAGTTTTCCTTGTTCTCCTTTCAGAATCGCTTTGTATTTTTGTGATAGTTTACTTAGAAGAGTATCAAATGGTTTTTGAATTACTTCACTTGCTCCTTCAATTTCTGATTCCAAGGATTCATGAAGATATTCTCGACGAGGAGAATCCGCATAGAATTCACCTTGTTTAGTGATAAGTTCTTGTTCTGCTAATAAATCAAATACTTTGAAAAACTCATCTTCCAATAAATTGAAATTCAACATATGAAAAATCTCTTCAGGTGATCTAGGTCTATTTAGTATCTCAAAAACACCAAGTTCTCTCAACATATTAGATGCTTTCACAGTAGAGAGTTTTATTAGCATATCAAGATTTTCTTTGACTTTTTCTTCAGATGTATCTACAGAAAGAGAAAATGTACTCACTTTATAACACCGATTCTCCATTTCTACTTCGTATAATAGAATATTACAGCAATCAAATTTAATAGTTCTTATAGTTTTTCACAGACTATTGTAAAGAAGCGCGAAAAAATCACAAAAGAGTAGTTCTTTTATTTTCTGTAGACATCTACAAGTTTTCTTGATTTTAAGAAGATAACAAACTCTACAATAGATGAAATAGGGACTGAGAGGTCTTGACTTATAGCATAGATTGAATGACCTCCTTTGAATAAATTCAGGTTTTCCGAGAAGAGTTGAAAATTCCTTTCGAGTGTTATCCATCCTTTTTGTTGAATATTCTCTGGACGTTCGGAAAGTTCTGGATGATCTTCCTCTGCATGAATTATAAGATCTACAGTCTCAGAAATTATATACTTTTTAGGTTGTCTTGAAATGTTCTTATCTAAATATAAGATAGCTTCTTGGGTTGAGATTGTTTTTGTTTCCCCAGCTACATTGATATAAGCGTTAAACAGGTATGTAAACCAATCATCCAGATATGAATAGTTAATCTTACTGTGAGGTTTTTTAGCTCCAATCATAATAGCTTCTTTCTCTTTATGTTTGTAAACTAGAAGTTCTAATCCTTTGTAATATAAACTGATTAAATCGCCTTCTTTTAATTCAGCTTCGCTCTTTTGAGTATCTATGAATTTGAAAAGATGGGACAAATCCATTTTTTTCTCAGCAATGATTTTTGGAAAGAATCTACCATCAATTGTTCCTCTGTGATACTGTATGAAAATGAAGCCGTAGAAGTTATTAAATTCAGTCCCTGTCACTACTGATTGATCATCAATTGTGAGTCCTTTGGTAACATTGCCAACTCTTGCGGAATAGGGAATCTTTACTGATTCAATTTTTTCTGAATCTATTAAATGTTTTAGAGAATCATCGAAGATTTTTGGATCTCCTTGAGTTCTTTCAGAGAGAGATCTTGCATATTTTGTTAATTTATCCAAATCAGCTGTTGGAACACAGACAAAGAGCAAAACAACTATATTTTCTACTTCGTCTTGAAATGTAGTAAATCTTCCAAGAACTATACGTTCATCCAAACTTGTAATTACATCAGCATTAGTTCTTGCAAAACCTGTATATATTTCACTCAAAGAACTTACATCTTTTAGCTTATCCCCAAAATTTGAACGAGACAATTCTTTTAGATAGCATACAGGACCATAGATTATATCAAACATTATTATAGAGACAACTTTGATTCCTAAATCTCTAAGAAAAGGAACATGAAACGGTGAAATTTCAAGATCATGATATTTTTCCTCTGTACTGATATGAACCACCCAGTCTCTATGTAAGCATAATTAATCTACTTTCTTGTAGAGAGATAATGCTCAATTATTATCTGATTTTATCAGTTTTAAACTGACTCATAGTTGTATAGCAAAATAGTGAGTATTTAACTTTCCAATTTTGCTCTTTCTTCCTCTAAAATTGGAACAAGCTCATTGATAACCTCAAAATTGCAGTGATCAAGATATTCTTTAGAGGTTTGCCAGAAACTATCAAACAGAAAAGAATGAAAGCCTAATGATTCATAAGATAAAGCTTGAATTAAAACTTCCAATTTATCAACATAGGAAACGAATTTTGACTCTTGTGATTCGTTATTTCTCAAATCATCAAACATTTCTTTCCATCTACTTTTAACGTCTTCATTAGTTATTAGTGAGAGAAGTTCAGTACTAGCAGTAGTTAGAACTTGATTTTTGAATTCTTGATACCTATCTTTACCTAAAAGAATAGAAAGTTGTCTATCAAAATCTTGGTACTTACATTCAGGTAGATCATGAACAATAGCTATTCTCATAACTAGTTCAGTGTCTAGTTCTGCCTCAGGATGAAGTGCATTGTGAAGGTCACTTAAAAGTAAAGATAACATAGCGGTATTGTATGCATGATCTGCAATGCTTTCAACATCAGAGAGTGGTACTCCTATTCGAATCCATCCTTGCCTTGGCAATCTCTTTAGCTGAATTGCGCTTTGTATAAATCCATATATCAACTGGTATAACTCGTCCACTTCACTCGTCTCTATCAAGTCTGTCGTGAAAATGAAGGAAATTGATTATTAAAAAACATCGATGGGGGTAATCGGTATAGGCAATAAGAGTAAGAAAAAAAGGAGTTTGACTTACAAGAATTTCTTGAGAAATCTCCACTGTCTATCAGTATCTGATTCGAGATTTTTCATCTGTTCTTTAGTCATATGTTTTGTTCTTCCTTGCAAACTTGACCAGTCAGTGATAGGTAATCTGTTCTCCTTGTCTACATATTTCTGACTTGGACGACTTATAATCGCATTTCCAGTAGTACGATCCCATTCAAATAAAGGCCATAATCCAGTTTGAACTGCTAAACGAGCAATTTTTATAGAATCAGCTGATTCACATCTCCAATTTGGTGGACATGGTGAATCAATTTGCATAAATTTGAAACCATCCAAAGAAACAGCTTTCTTGAATTTGGATACTAAATCTTCCATGTAAGCCACAGTAGCTGTAGCAACATATCTGGCGTTGTTTGCCATCATAATAAATGGAACTATTTTTCGAGGAGTAGTATTGCCTTCAGGAGTTGTTGCCGTTTTAGCCCCAATCATTGTATCTCCGCTTCTCTGACCACCTGTGTTTCCATAGACGTTGTTTGAATACATAACATGCAAGATGTTCTCCTGACGATCACAAGCACCAATTTCTGTTGCTATACCTATATCTGCACCCGATCCATCACCACCCCACACTACTACTTTAACATCATCTTTACCTTTCATCTTCATTGCACGTTGAATACCCGAAGCTACGGCATCACTTGCTGCAAATGCGGTATTAATTGTTGGTACATTAAACGAAGCACCTTTTCCGCCTCCTTGATATACGCTTGCACAACTTGCGGGTACTACTAAAATCACCTTGTCTGCAATAGAACTGATGGCATGTCTAAAAGCAAGAGCTGAACCACATCCAGCACAAGCAAAATGACCTTTCAATAAAGCTTTCTTGGGGACTGTTAGTAAATCCTTCTGTGTCACTTTCATCTCATATCACTCCTTTAATATCTCCTTTGCAATAGCAGCAATTTTCGTATACGGAACATCTTCTCCACCGAGACCCATTATACGTCCTTCAACTGGTGTATCAACCTTATTTCTTTTTAATACTGCTTCGACTTCAATTCGAAGTTGTCCATTATGACCAAAACTTACTGATCTATCAATTACAAACAGTTTATTGTTTTTCTTAGCAAATTCAACAATATCTTTTTCAGGGAAAGGTCTGAATGTTCTGACTCTTAACTCATTGACATTGACACCTTCTTCTTTCAACAAATCTACTGCATCTTGGGTTTCATCGGCTATGGTTCCCATCGAGACGATTGTTAAATCAGCAACATCTTCACCATATACTTCAACCAAACCATTTCCATAAGTTCGACCAAAATACTCTCCAAATTCCTTGTTCATATCAACAATCTTCTTCTTTGCACGTTCCATAGCTTCCATCAAATCTTTTCTATCTTTATTGAATTTTTCAGGACCGACTAAGCCACCAAAAATCCAAGGATTTTCAGTATCTACTTCTATCACTGGGTCACTGTATTCTCCAACAAAGTTAAACGAATCTTCAGCACTTGGAAGATCAACTTGAGTAGTAGTATGACTTATTACAAAACCATCCAAGCAAGGCATATAGGGGAGAGCTATTCTCTTATCTTCTGCTATTCTAAAACCTTGAAGAGTTGTATCAAATACCTCTTGATTATTCTTTGTATATATTTGAATCCAACCTGCATCTCTGAAAGCCATTGAATCTTGTAAATCTTGATAGATTGACCAGCCAGGCGCTAGACAACGATTTACTACAGGCATTACGATTGGAAGTCTTCCATACCCACTCCAGAAAACATTTTCAGCCATGTAAAGTAGACCTTGAGATGAGGTTGCAGTGAATGTTCTCACACCACTCCATGCAGCACCCATGCATGCCGCGAGAGCTGAGTGTTCACTTTCGACAATCACAAATTCTGCATCAAGTTTTCCTTCATCAACATATTGGCTCAACTTTTCGATCACAGTCGTTTGTGGGGTTATTGGATACGCAGCTATGACCATCGGTTTTGCATATAACGCAGCAAAAGCAGCTGAATCATTTCCAGTCATTGATTTCTTTTCATGTTTTACTACCACTTTAATCACCTTCTGTAACCATAGTTATTGCACCTTTTGGACATTCATTAGCGCAAATTCCGCAACCTTTGCAATATTCGTAATCATAACTTATAGCTTGATCTTTTTCTCTATCTGCTCTGAAAATTGCATTATCTGGGCAGAATTTCCAGCAGATATTACATCTTATACATAGGTCTGGATCAACTACTGGTTTTTGTGTTCTCCAATCACCGGTTCTTCCAGCCGCACCTTCAATGGGCGGTAATATGGGGGAACTTGGACCTTCTGTCATGCTATAACCACCTTTGTTTCTTTATAAGCTCGTTTAGCTGCTTCTACATTTCTAGGAGCTCTTTTTTCTCCCCAGAAATTTACTATTGCTTTCTCAATATTTTCGAAGCTTACAATATCAGTTCCTTTTGAAAA
>JAEOTK010000209.1 GCA_016839875.1 Candidatus Heimdallarchaeota archaeon | reverse complement strand
CAAGCATTACAGATTTTTATATCTGACCTAATTGTTTTTCCACAATACCTACAATAACCAGGTTCATCAACCTTATCCGGTGGTGTTTGGGTAATCATCTCATCTCGTTCTTCTTTTTTATGGGTTAAGAATGAAGAAAGAATAATAGCGCAAACTAAAGCAACTCCTAAACCTATAATAGAATAAACAATTGGTCTTTGGATGTTAATAGCTAATCTTCCTACTAGTTCAAAATACTGTGCTAAACCATTAGCATCAGTAATAAATGCAGAAATTCTTCTGGAGGAGTGTATGGAGAAGAAAGCTTCTGTTACATATTTACTTGTTTGATTGAAGTTGAAAGATACTATGTGATAACTATCTGCTTGTATCGTTAAACTATCTGAGAAATTTTGAAGACTTGTTACAGAGAATCTTAGATCATATATGACATATGCATCGTTACGATTAATCTCTGTTGAAACTGCCCCTGTGTTATCAATCACTAGGAACCAAAAACCTTCATCAAGAATAGCATCAAAATCATCATAGAGTTTGTCAACAATCAGAGATTCAGGAGCATAATAGAAATCATAAGCTTCTGATGCAACTGAGGTGAATAGTATTGCTAATACTAACCCTACCATGATGATTTTTTTATTCATGAAGAATTTCCTCTTCTTACAACTATTTGCTTGAAGTCAAATAGTAACAAGTATAATTCTTTATCAATTTTGTGTAATGTAATATAAATCAATCGAAAAAATTGAATTTGATGTTGGAAGATATTGGGGGGAAAACCCCCCTGTGTGGACGAGAATGAAGGGTTTGGGTGGGGGAAGTATTATTTCTCCCCCCGGGGAAGATAGAACTCATTAAGCTGAGCTTATCCTCGAATGTCTATTGGTGATTTTAGTATTTAAACCGGAAGAGAGACTTTATTGAAAGTGAAGAGCACTAATATCCATAAGGAAGAAGAGTTATAAGCAAAATCAAAGATAGTTGATTGCTATGGTAAATTATAGTGATAATTATTTTAAAGATCTTGAAGAACAACTAAGAGATGGTTCCTGGAACGAGAGAGTAACAGCAGTAGCATTTTTAGCTGAAACCAAAGATCCCAGAGCATTGCCACCTCTGATTCAGGTTTTGAAAGATAAAGATCCTGAAATGAGATCTTGTGCTGCAGAAGCTTTAGGAAAATTAGGAGATTCCAACGGAGTAACACCTCTCATAGCTGCATTGAATGATGAAGATACACATGTGAGACAATGTGCAGCTTATGCATTAGGAAAACTTAAGAATCCAGAAGCAGTGGAACCACTCATTGAAGCATTGAAAGACAAAAACAAATATGTGAGAAGTGCAGTAGCACGAGCCCTTGGTGAATTCAAAGAAGCGAAAATAGTAGATCTGCTCATTCAAACATTAGAAGATGAAGATGAGGATGTGAGAAATGCAGCAGCACGAGCCCTAGAACAACTCAAAGACGCAAGAGCAATAGAACCACTCATTCAAGTATGGAAAGATGGAAGAATTAGGTTTTTATCAGCAAAAGCATTAAGAGAATTCAAAGACGAGAAAATAGTTGAACTAGTCATCCAAGCTTTGGGAGATGAAAGAGAGAGGGTGAGAGAAGATGCAACATTATTACTTGGAGAACTCGAAGATACAAGAGCAGTGGAACCACTCATCGAAGTTTTGAATGATGAACATCTTTGGGTGAGACAAGGTGCAGTACGAGCTTTAGGTCAACTCAAAAATTCGAGAGCAATTGAACCTCTCATCGAAGTTTTGAAAGATGAAGATAGTTGGGTTAGAGAAAGTGCAGTAGGAGCTCTAGGAGAAATCAAAGACACGAGAGTAGTGGAACCCCTCATCCAAGTATTAGGAGATGAAAGCGAGAATGTGAGAAAAAAGGCAAGAACAGTCTTAATTCGACTAAATGGCAATAAAGTAGTGGAAGTCCTCATCCAAGCTTTGGATAATGAAGATAGTCTAGTGAGAGAAACAACAATACAAGTCCTAGAATTTATCAAAGATCCGAGAGTAGTGGAACCACTCATCCAAAAATTAGGAGATGGGAGTAATACGGTGAGAGAAGCAGTAGTAAAGGCTTTAAGACAACATGATGACAAGAGAGCAGTTAAGCCACTCATCAAAGTATTGAACGATGAAGATAGCAACGTGAGAGAAGCAGCAGTACGGGCTTTAGGAACGCTCAACGACGAGAGAGCTATAGAACCACTCATCCAATCATTGGGAGATGAAGACATTTGGGTCAGAGTAATTACAATACATGCTTTAGAACAACTCAAATTAGCAAGTTCAGTTGAGCCTCTCATCAAATTATTGAAAGATGAAGACAGTAGGATAAGAGAAGCAACAGTACTAGCTCTAGGAGAATTCACTGATGATAGAATAGTAAAATTTCTTATCCAAGCATTAGGATATAATAATATTAGGGTAAGAGAAGTAACATTAGACGCTTTAAATCGATTTAAAGATAGTAGAATAGTGGAGCTAATGAAACAAGCTATAGAAAGAGAAACTGATGGAAATTTAAAAGACGTAGTAAAAAAAACTCTAAGAAAATTGGAAGAAAGTTGATTGCTATGGGGAAAGAAAGGAAGAACCTACTCCTGAAGAATTTTAATTGCTTTCCTGTTGTTCAGCAATTTTTTCTTTTCCAACAAGTGGTATTAGGAAGAGAATAGGAATTATCCCAAATAAATAGATTGATGCAGTGACTAAGAAGTTAAGTCTATAATTATATGGTGGAATATCTCCTACCAAATAACCACCAATAACTGCAGAGAAGTTCCAGAAAAATCCCCATGCTACAGTCTCTAGTGCATTCCATTTTCCTCTGTGTTTTTTGGGAACAATGTCCATCAAAATACTTCTGCTAAGAGGTTGGGCAGCATTCATTAAAGATCCTCTAGCTATGAAAATAGGTATTAGAACATAGATTGGTGGATAGGTAGATATAACAAATAAACATATAGTTGCCATTAATTGAACAGTAAAAATTATCATAGCTCTTCCACGTTTAAGAGAGAATTTTTGTGCAACTAAACTTGATAAACCTGTAAAGATAGCTGTTAATCCCATTATCACTTGAACCCAAATTGGACTTAATGCGTTCAGCTCTTCATCAAGAAAGAATATTGTGAAGAACTTTATCGTCATCCCTGCTCCGAAACCAATTATGACGTTGGAAGCTACTAGGAGAATAGGAATGAGCTTCTTTGCTTGAGATTGAGAAAATCTAGATGCGAATCCGTTTTCATTAGAATGTTCTACATGAGCTGTTTCATCTTCTATTGATTCACTGATAGTTCCAAGACTCCTTTTGTCACTAAAGAAAAACATTATTCCGACGGAGACTAGAGTAATAACTATCCCTACGATGATTACTTTTTTCAGAATATCAAGTTCCCATTCATCTCCAAAAACAACAAAGAGAATTACATTAATGAAAGGGCCAATAGACATAGCTACCTGTCGAGCTAAATGTAACCAAGAGTAGATTTTCGATCTTCTACCTGATTCAACAGAATCTGCTATGATAGATTCTAAAGCGGGTCTGGTTAAAGCTTGGAATATTCCCCATGCTGCTAAAGCAACAAAAATGTAAACTAAATCCTCACCGAAGAGAATAAAAGCCAAACCCATTATACCAATCAAACCAGCTACTTTGAGAAGTTTATCTCGACCAAACTTATCTGCTAAAATTCCAGCTGGGAAAACAAAAACTGTCAATGCAATACCACTTGCAGCAGAAGTCCAACCGAGTAGAGTGTTTGATTTACCAGAGAAGAAGAAAATATATGCTGATAAAACATTCCCCATCCATATACCTCTTCCAAAAGATTGGAAAATAGAGAAAAGAAAGGCAAGTTTAACATTGAAATTCATCGATTTCAGTGTTCCTTTATTCGCAGTACTTTCCAAATCAAACATCTCCCGAGTAATTTAGACCTCTCTACACAAAACTAAATGAGTGTCATTTAAATTTTTACTTAAACGGCAAAAGTTATTTCTTTGCGTTTTGAAGTTTGATTTTGAAAGTTGTACCTTTCTTGTAATCATCTTCGACAGAATTTTCTATCCATATTTCACCATTATATCTTCTGACAAGAGTTTGAATTATGAATAGACCCAATCCTGATCCTTTGCCTTTCTTTCTAAATTCTCCGTATCTTTCAAAAATTCCCTCTCTCTCTTCAGGTTTTATCCCTTCACCGTGATCAGAAATTGTTAATAATATTTTATCTTCATCTACTTCATTCGAGCTTAGTATGATCAATGTTATATCTTTAGAATCGTTCTTTACAGAATTTGTCAAAATGTTCATTAACATCAGTTCAAAAAGCATATCTGCACAGATATTATGATCAGGATCGATATTATCAGTATTCAGAACAATGTTCTTAGCCGGGAATACTTCCTTAAGCCCTTTCTCACATTTAGTAATATTCTCAAGTATATTTGTTGATTTCAAATCATAGGTGAAATCTATATCATGTTTCATGAGAACAGATATGTTGTCTATTAGAGCATCAGTTTTTGCTAGAGATGATCTTGCTGATAATGCTTTATCCTGAAAACTTTCAATTTCCATTTCCTCATTTTCTAAAGTTTCGCTAATACATGCCCAAACAGGAGCTAAAAAGTTACGTAAGTCATGAGTTATGATGTCCAACAGTAAAGTTTTATCTTCAACTTCTTTTTCTCTCGCTCTTTGAGCAATAACTCTCTCTGCTATTTCTCTTGCAGAAGAAAGAATATGTAATTCCTCATCTAGTATAAATAAACTTGAACTGAATTCTACAGGTAATCGTGTGCCATCCTTCAGAACAATTTCAGTTTCAAAAGTTAGAAAACCGTGTTCAAGAATGTGTTTTATAACTCCTTGAACATCTTTCAATGCATCTTCTGGTAACAGCTGTTCTGGTGTCATTTCAAGTAATTCTTCTCTTGAAAAACCAGTCCATTTTGTAGTTGTTTCATTGACTTCTGCAAATTTTTGCATTCTTCCTTTCTTGTCCAACTTGAACATGAAAATACTATCATTAGCATGATCAAATAGAAGTCTTAATTTTTCTGCATTTTCTTTGAGAGTCTGTTCTGCTTCTTTTTGTGCTGTTATATCTCTGGATACTCCGATAATATGAGTTGGCTTTCCTTCAGAATCTGTTATAACTGATGCACTTAATGAAGCTGGGAAAGTAGTTCCATCTTTACGAATGAAAGTATATTCTTCATTTCTAATACTACCTTCCTCTACTGTTTTTCTAAAATATTCTTGAGCTTCTTCGAGACTTTCTTCATCAATGAAAATCCTTGCAGGTTTTCCAAGAACTTCTTCTTCGTTTTTATAACCATGCATAATGAGGGTTTGTTGAGAGATAGTTACAACATTCCCTTCTATATCTGTAACAGTAATAGCATCAGGTGAAGTATCTACTAGCTTCCTATAGATCTCTTCACTTTCTTTCAATTTTATTTCAATATTTCTCCTATCTGTAACGTCTACAACAATACTGAGAAATCCTGACTGCCCTACATCTCTTATGAAAAATGGTGAGATGAAAATTTGAAGATGAGATATTCCTGTTCTAGAAGTTTTCAATAATCCGTCTCTTCTCAATTTGTCAAAATCAAAAGTTGATGAATATTCAACTGGTTTTTCACTCTTTAGCTCTTTTCTTGTCTTTTCTGTTAAAGGAAAGACATCATATATACTTAGTAATTTCAATTCAGCAGAATTCTTTATACCAAAGAGTTCTAGAATTGCTTGATTCCCTTCTATAAACATTCCTTCAGAATTTGCTGTAGCTATAGCTACTGGGGCTTTAGAATAAATTTCACGAAGACCTACTGTAATCTTCTCATAGTCTTCTAACTTTGATCTAATATCCCCAAATTCGCTCATCGATATTCTATGAATTGGGATTTTAAAAAGTTTTTAGTTAGTTTCGAGAAAGTGTGCTAAAATACACACCCGACTTAAATTCGTGAAACTAATCACAATTTCTTGGTGATTTTGAATCAGACAATTTTAAATATAATTACGCTTTTACTTATAGGAATTAAATGTTTAAAGAAAAGATAGGAAAGAAATGGCTACTCATTTTCGTACTTTTATTTGTTGTTGATTTATTTATTGAAGCTTTATTTCTCTTCATTAGACCTATGCATGTGGAATTTAACAATTTCATAGGTGATCTTGTCGGCACATATATCAACTATATTTTGATTCTCATGCTGGTTTTTCTAATCCCTCTTGTTTATGCAGCTGTTTTCATTGTAAAATACAGTATAGAAATTCACAGAGATGATAAAGTTGAACCAGGTTTAGCAAACAAGATTCTCAGCTTGCTTGCGTTAGTCCTATGTGTTGCTTTTATTGTTGTATTAATGGTTGCATTTGGTGAAAATGCAGTCATCCTGTTGTATATATTAGAATATTACAGTCCATTTCTTTTCTTCTTCCTTGCAGCTAGTTTCTTGATTTTTCTATACACTCTATTAGATGAAGCAATTATCATGGCAAAAAAGAAAACAGATCCTTTTCTGATTCCAAAACTAAAGAAATACCTACCCCTGACAGGAATGGTTCTTTTCTATATTGGATTATTAATTCTACCTCTTATTTTCCAACCTGTTTATGTTATTAGAGGAGATTTACCAGAAAAACCGTTAATCATAGCCCACCGAGGTGGAGCAAGATATGCTCCAGAAAATACTATTGCAGCTGTAATGTATACTGATTCTATCCAAGCAGATGGTTTGGAGATAGATGTTAGGATAAGCAATGACGGAATACCTTTTTTGATGCATGATGATACACTGAGGAGAACGACTAATGTCTCTGAAACATTTCCTTCTCGACAAAATGATAATCCAAGTTCCTTCAATATGAGTGAGCTGAAAAGATTGAATGCAGGAGAATGGTTTGTGAGTCAAGATCCTCATGGCACAATCGCTGATGATAAAATTCCTGCTAGTTTTCTTGCCATCTATCAAGAAGCTACTATCCCTACACTTGAAGAGGTTCTGAATTTGTCTAAAAGTGCTGATTTAATAGTTAATGTAGACTTCTATTCCCCTCCAGAAATTCATCCATTGTATAATCAGTATTTCAATATCTGTCTAAGTGTTCTGATAGCAGCTAATTATGATTCAAAAATTTGGGTAACGTCGTATAACTCGGAGTGGTTAGATATAACTGAAACACTAGCTCCAGATATTGTCACAGCATTCTCTAGAGAGAGACAAGATAAAATCTACTACGAAGATTTTGAACAATTAGGTTATGATATGATCAATTCTGCTCATGAGCTACCCAATAAGTACTTCTGGGAATATGATCAGCACAATATTCAGATCAACGTTTGGACCGTTAATATGGCTTCCAGGTTTCAACAACTATGGGCTTTAGGAGTTTATTCTGTTACAACAGATGAACCTATAGTCTATATCAACATCGACAATCCACACCTTCTGATGATAAAGTCAAATTACTTATTGACATGGGTTGTTGGTTATACACTTGCTGTCATTGCTGTAGTTACACTCAAATTAATCATGATTAAGAAAGGAAAATATAGTTGATATTCATCCTTGCTTCTACTTTTTTTCTAGGATAATTTTATATTTGAAGTCTATGGAAAATACAAGTGGTTGATGAAATTATGACACAAGTTACTATAATTAATGGAAGTCCAAACTTAGAAAAGAGCAATACTAGTTTTGTTTTATCTCCCTTTATAGAAGGTATGGAAAAAGCTGGGGCAAATATTGAATTAATATATGCAAGGAAATTAAAAATCAAACCTTGTATTGGTTGTTTCAAATGCTGGAGAGAAACTATTGGGGAATGTTTTCAAGAAGATGATATGAGGGAGCTTCTTGCTAAGTTTAAGGAAACAGATATTCTTGTTATTGCTACTCCTGTTTACGCCCCTCTTCCTGGAGAATTACAAAATATGTTTAATAGAATGGTTCCTCTTGTTGATAATCTCCTAGTATTTAGAGAGGGTAGAACTAGAGCTAAGTTTCATGAGGATGTAAAAATATCAAAGATTCTTGGAATAGTTATTGGAGGGTGGTGGGAATTAGCAAACCTAGATGTGGTTACTAAGGTTATTGAAGAATTAACAGAACTTTTCTCCATTGAACTAACTGAAACAATTCGAAGACCTCATGCATATATGCTACAAAATGATACTGAATTAAACAAAGAAATCATGAAAAAACTGGAAAAAGTTGGTTTCGATCTAGTACGAAATGGCAATATGGACCAAAAGGACCTTGAGTTTATCAGACAACCCCTAATGAAACAAGAAGAATACTTGAAAAGGAGCAATCAGACTTATTTGAAAAGAAAAGCTGAACAGTTGTAGAGTTTCAGGAAGTAGATTAACATGACTGAAAGCTTCAATATGAGCTACTCTCTGAATGACTCTGAAGTTTACCAGATATGTTCTAAATTCTTGATAGATTTTGAAATTACTAACATTGATCCAATGCTAGAAGGTTTGAGTGCTTACATGCTCAAAGTGACCGTAAAGAAACCTAAACCTTTCAAATTTGTATTACGTGTTTTTGCACAAGAAGACAAAGAATATCTAGAACGAGAGATTGGAATAATCATACATACAAAAAAGAATGATATCTTCCCTGTACCAAATGTTTTGTTTATAGATAATTCTGAAGAGATTATCCCTGAACATTATTATTGTTATGAGTACATTGAAGGAGAAACCCTTGCTAATGGAGTTAAAGCATTGTCATATGAACAAAAAGTAAATCTCTATGCTGAACTAGGAAAAATAATTGGCAATATGCATCTGGAAGAATATTCTAGCTCAGGATATTTCTACTACAGAAATAATGAAGTGAAGTTCAAGGAATTTGATCCAGATAAACGCAGATATGGTGGTCTCTATTATGGAATGCTTGATGATTATAGGTGGGCATTAAGGGAAGGATTCAAGAAGACCTATTCTGATTATTTTCAATCATGCAAGAAAATTTGGAATAAATACAAAAAATATCTGAAAACCAAAGACTTTCCTTCAGGTTTATGTCATCTTGATCTTCATGGAGATAACTTGATTATAAAAAAAGACCAAGTTCAAGCTTTTATCGATTTAGAAATGACCTGTTATGTAGATAGGCATCTTGATCTGGTAGTTTGCGAGAGGGGATTCTTCTGGTGGCAAACAATATTAGAAAGAGAAGAAAGAGATAAGCTAGTCAATGTTTTTTATGATAGTTATCAACAAAAAGTGCTGTTGGAAGCAGATTACTGGAAGAAGAGACCTGCTGTCAAAGTGGTTAAAATTATGGATGATCTAGCTGCTATACCTGAATATGCAAAACGATTGTCAGAGAAAAAGATCATTGAAATTGAAAAAAATCTAATAACTGAACTAGAAGAATTAATTAAGGGCTATTTGTAACCCAAGACTTTGCATTAAGGTCCCCTTCTTGTTTGAGGCTCAATCTAAAAAGAGACCTTATTGTTTTTTAATCCGATTCTCTTTACACTATTTTGCAAAACGATGAAATTCTTAGGTTCTTTATAAAGGAGTTTATCATTCGTATATAAAGTACTGGAAAACCTTTATTAGGAAAATAAGAAACGATTACTATTCTACTGTTTTATTTATAGAACATTAGAATGGTGATAAATATGAAAGTAGGAAAAAAAATCGCTGCTTTGGGGATTATTGTTCTACTATTAGCACTTTCTACAAGTATGACAGTCTTTGCTGACGACGATTACGAAATAACTTCTTTTGAATTAGTTACCGAAGTTCTAGGCATAGGAAACTTTGATGAATTCTGGTTTGACCAATATGGTGTGATGCACATCAGAAATTTGGAACAATTCGGAGTAATCATTGGTGAAGGTCCTTTGCAAGGAAACACGGCCAGTTTAATTTCTGTAGACAACAATCTAGTTTTAGGCTATGGTTTGGCTCTCTGGTATGGTACCATTGATGGTACCTTCTTGGGTGAGGAAGCTATAATTGAAGGATGGTCAAAAACTTCAATATATGAAGGATGGGCTATAGGTAATCAATATGCTATTGGTCAAGGAGCTTTAGAAGATTACTTAGTTGAAACCACTATTGTAGGAGAACCTGGTACACCATTTGCTACAACAACTATTAATCTCTACGAAATAGATTCTATAGATACTTTCGATTTTGTTTACAACTGGGATGTAGTAGGAGATGCAGCTGAAACAATTGCAGATCCAACTGGCATCTGGAAACTTTTGAAAACTCCTCATTACGGAAGTGTAATAACAGACGATGAAGACTATTCAGGAGATATGTATCTTCTAAGTGATTTATATCTTTGGGATGATTTACTTGCTCCAACTACCTTTAATGGTATAGGTTGGGGTGACTTATCATTCGATGGAGTATACGATGATGATAAGGCTCATTTCGATGGAGAATTGAGTTTTATTATCGATGATTTCTACGTCTTTGGTTATTTCTTTGGTTTCGTAGGTAAGGATATTAAAAGGAATGATTTCAAGAATAGCTTTGTTTTTGGAACAACTGAAGGCCCTCTAGGAGGACCTTATAGCTTCTCTTTGACAATTGTAGAACTTGACTAAATCCCTTTTTTCTTTTTTTTCTTTTGTTGATATCATATAGTAATGTTTATTCTAAAGATTAATAGATAAAGGAGAAAGAAATGAAGAAATTACTTTCTTCTCTTCTTTTTGAAATATATAGAAATTGATGTGATAACTACAAGTGACATGACTATTACTGAGATAGATCCAAAATCTGCTAATCCAAGAGATAAAACAGAAGTAATTGCTTCTGATACACCTTCATGACCATCATCAGCTACTACTTTTATTTGATATTCCTCGGAGAATTTTACTTTAGTTAAATCCCATACATAACTTAATTCTTCTGTATTTTCTACTATTGTTTTCCAGCCTTTATTATCTCTGTTATAGAATACATCGAAGGTCATTAGATCATCATCCGGATCATAAGCAGTCCATGTGATGTTAAGAGCAGTTGAGGTGATATTTTCTCCACCTATGGGAGAGGTAATTTCAACAACCGGAGCACCATTGATGATAGTATATGATTCAGGGTGATCATAAGGAGGATTGTTATCCTGAAATTCATCATCTACAGCTCGAATACACCAGCTTACCTTAACTCCACGATCAGAACTAGATATATACCCACTCCATTGTGTTTCATCTGTTTCAGATTGGATTAATGCATTATACAAATATTCTGCAAATCCTTCTTTAAAATATACTGCAGCTTCAATTACACTTCCATCATCTGTTATTGTAGCGTTGATTATTGGTTTATCATCTGCACAAGGACCTTGCCCATCCCCAGTTGAATCATATTCAATTGTAAAACCATCAACATGTGGTCGGGTTTTAAGTGTCGGAGTATCTGTTGTTGGTGATTCGTTGGTTTGAGCAATAGAATCATTTTGCTCTTTTGTTGCTTTTACAGAATCTGTTTCCAGATTTAAGCTAAGAAATAATATCGAGATTAAAAGAAGTAGTATCACATAAATAGATTTTACTTTTATTCTTGATTTTAACATTCTAATCCACGTAAATAGAACATCTATTTTCAGACTATATATACTTTTTCAGCAGATATTCTATGTCGAAATTCTGAAGAATTTCAAAATTTCCCAGTCTTGAATTGTTGTCTCTAGGAAAGAAATTATCTTATTTTAATCAAGAAAAGTTTATAATTACTTCTCATTCTACTAGAATATTCCAGTAATGGAGGTATTAACACTTTGAACAGTGAAAAACAAATCAAAAGACTATCTTTAAGCAGCAGTATTTTGTGCATGATCGGATCAATTTTGTTAATTATTGGTTTTATTGTACCTTATGCAATCTTTCCGAACAGAGAAGGAATTCCTAAATATTCACTCCTGAGATATTTTACAACATATAATGAAAGCGTAGTTTACTATCTCAATCCAACAATGGGTCTAATTTTTGCGATATTAATAGTTATCTTAGCAATAAGTATTGTATCCATTATTTGCCTAACTAAAAAAAAATCCAACTCTTTTACAACACAAAAAGTACCTCTTCTCATATTGTCTATATTCTACTTATTCCCAATGTTTCAAACTTGGAGATATGAGACATCTGCAGTCAATATTATTGAAATACTATCTAGTACAGCTTATAGCGTGGCGAGAAGTAATATAAGACCATCTGATTATGAAATGGCTCAAGCATTTGGAGTAGGTTT
>JAEOTK010000208.1 GCA_016839875.1 Candidatus Heimdallarchaeota archaeon | reverse complement strand
AGT
This sequence comes from Candidatus Heimdallarchaeota archaeon, assembly GCA_016839875.1. The sequence continues at coordinate 16,188 of JAEOTK010000208.1, read as the reverse complement.
TTTGTTAATCTGTTACCTATACTAAGTAATTCTGATTCAACTTCTTCCTTTTCTTCTTTAGCATATTCGCTGATATCATCTTTTATTTCAGCAATTTTATCGTCAAAAAACATTGCTTCTGCTACATGAAGTTTCTCTAATTTTCCACCTACTTCACCAGCTTTATGAATTGCCCATCGAACAAGAATAGGACCGATTATTTGAACTACTATTATTGTTCCAGTAATAGTTGTCAGAATTAGGTTTGCATGTGATTCATAGATTGTTCCTCTAAAGGTCGCATCAATGCTAACAGCAAGTCCTAGTGCAACACCTGCTTGTGAAAATAACGTGAAACCTAGGTATCGACTAATTTCCTTTTGACATTTCATTGCTCGAGCACTAAGATTGACAAAACCAACCTTTCCTATCGTTCGACCAACGAGATATAGAGTACCTATAATACCTATGTATTGTAAGTCTGAAGGATTTATATTAAATCCTACAACAATGAAGAAAAGTGCAACTATTGGACTTCCTATTTTGAAAATATCATGGAATACCATATCCGTTTTCTTCTTAGATTTAGAGAAAGTTGCAATCACTATTCCAAAAGCCATTGCTCCAAGTATTGCCGAGGAACGAATAAACATAGTAATTCCAATTACAATGATTAGAGCACCGATAATAAGCTCCAGAATCTCAGCATGATCTTTTACACGATTAATTGCCCACGTGATAGCTATTCCTGCTGCAATTCCAATCCCTAACGCTGCGAAAGATTCTAATGCAAATTCACTGAAAATATGAAGAGCATCAAATTGATGACCTGGAAGTGTAGCTTTTGTAATATCAGTTGTAATCTGAACTAGAAAGATAGCGACTATATCGTCAACTGCTAATATGAAAAGAACAGCTTGAGTCAATGGACCTGAAGACTTGTATTCCCACAGAACATCAGCTGTTGCAGCTGGAGCTGTAGCACTACCAAGCGCTCCTAAAATGAAAGCAAAGTTCCACCAGATAGGATCTCCATAGATTCTTGTAGTTGTTATACCCACTAGAAGAGTTACTATAAGAAAAGTTCCAATACTATCTGCGACTAAAACAACAAGTAACTTCCGGTCTATTTTTTTAAGCTCCTTCCAGGATAATTCTGCTCCAATATTGAATCCAATAATACCTAGTGCTAATGTTACTAAGATAGGAGTGACTTCTCCTATGAAATCATAAGTAATGAATTCTCTCCAATATCTATTTGGTAATCCAATTATGAAACCCATCAAAATGAATCCTAACACTTGTGGAATACGAATTTTCTTTAGAAAATGAGCTCCTATGAAACCCACTACCAATATACTTCCAAGTTCCAGAACTATGAGTCCTACTTCTGCAGCATCCATTTGATATCTTTCATTTTAAGTATGATTATATAATTCTTTTCTTATTCTTATAGTTAAATGATTAAACGAATGCTTAATTCAGAAAGAGCTTTTCATAAATTTCTCTTTGCTCAAATCGTTTTCGTTTTCCCATAAAATTAATGACTAATCTATTGAAGAAAGAAAAATGTTTTTTCACACTGATTTGTTTTCTACTAATAGCCTTCTGAATCAGCTGTTCGCCAGCTGATGTTCGTGATATTACGAAATTACTCCTAATCCCTGATCCTCCAAGTGACACATCACTCTGAGTACCACAATAGTCTGGACAAACTGAACTACAGTTCGGAAATGACTTTGTTCCCGATATCTTTGAAGAAGAGAAATCTAATGTATTTCCTTCTTCATCTTTGTAAAAATACCTTCTTTGTGCTTGGGGATTAAGTCTCCATAATTTCTTCACTTTTTCAGAATAAACATCGAGTTTGGATAGATCTTGGTCAATGTTTTTCTTCTTCAGAAATTGTTCCACATCCTGTCTAGAAGGTAACCCACTTCCACAAATAAGAGTAAAAATGAATTTGATTTTTTCTGTTAATTGTTTTGTTTCAGTTTTCATACTTAACTTTCTGATTGCGTAAGCCTGGCATGGAAGAGTAGTTATTGCTACTGATTGAATAGATTCATCTTCTTCAATTTGTTCTAGAATCTTTAAAGAGAAAGTTGGTAAATATCTGCTTCCTCCACTTTTTAGTAATGTTTTCTCATCTTTGACTATCTTTGAAATCGGAAATTGTTTTCCTTTCTCAAAATCTGTTATAACCACTGCATCTACAATTTTTTCTATAAGTACCAATGAAAGTAGAGCTAATGTGGTTCCTCCAACCATCGCGTGTTCCAAGATATCTTTCCTAACAGCACGACTATTGTACAAATGAACGAAATCTCCAATAGGAATTTCCCTAAATGGGGAGTAGTAAGATGCTATCTTATCATTGTTATCCCGTTTAATGAGGTCTGATTGATATCTTTCTTTTTGGTTTTGAGAACAAATATCTAAACATTTTCCGCAATTAACACAGTTGGTATTTATAGTAAGTTGACCATCTCCATATTCTATTGCATTCTTTGGACATACTAAGACGCAAGCTCCACAAGAATTGCACAAGTTCATGTCGAAGATTTTTGTTACATTGTTATCTTGTTTATTAAACTCTAATACAGCTTTTTTGATTTGATTAGCTACCATTATTCTATCCTCAATTTGCATTTTTAGCATATTTTGCGGTGTATATATAGGTTAGTCTCATATTATAATTGTTTCCTCAAACTGTTCTACAGTATATATCAAATGGGGGATAAATATGAAGAAAACTAGTCACCTAAATGCAATCAAAAAACTAATAATCGATTCGAATGGAAAAGGGAAATCTACCTTACATCCAAATAAACAATCTAGTGATGGATTAGTTTCTGCTAAAAAAGAAAAACGTGGAAACTGAAATTTATTCTTAGGTTTTTGGAATAAGTTTAAAAAATACTGCTTATCAGAAACTCTTATGAGCTCTGAGTTTGAGAAATTTGCTACTGTTCAATATGTCCAAGTAGGGGACAGAGAGGAGGATCAGTTAAGAGTTCTACTACATGAACCTGAAGAAAAAGCTAAGGATACAATGGTACTAATTCCTGGATATGGATCATTACCTTCAGCATATGATGTGTTTTTGTTAGCAATGATGAAAGAATACAAAATATGCATACTTGAAACAAGAGAGAAATATACAGCAAAATTAGGACCAAAACCTGATTATACAGAAAATAGAATGGCAAAAGATATTGCTGAAATGATAGATTATCTTAAGCTCGGTGATTACTTCCTTGTTTGCTCAAGTATGGGGGCTGCAATTATTTTACGAGCTCTCAGTTTGAAGTTGATTGCACCTAGAATTACTTACTTAATAGGTCCAGTACTGAGAATTGAAATTCCTGACAAATCATGGCCTTTTGTCTATATAGCATTCCCTCCTGTTTGGAGGTTTTTTATGAAACCACTTGTTAAACTATATATCAAGTACATCTATCTTGACAGAACTCAAAAGGAACAGATAAAGAAATACTTCGGCTATTTTGATTATTATAATGTTAAGAGAATCAGAAAAAGTATGCTGACAATGAAGAAATTCCTTGTTACAGAAGATGAGCTAAAATCTATTGATAACAAATGCATTCTAATTGGTGCAGAAAAAGATAAAGCTCATGCTGCAGAAATCACTATCGGTGTCAGTAAAGCTATAAAGAATTCAACATATTATGATCTTGAGACGAATATAGCTGCACATACAGAGCCACTAAAAGAACTTATTGAAAAAACTCTAGAATAATAGCAATAATTCAGAGTTTTCTTTATTTTCAAATTAATTCAGAATAATTCTTAAATAGTTTAAAATTAAAACTCATTAATTGTACAAAGGTGCGAGAATGAGAAAGAAAATCTTAATTCCTTGTTTAATCATTGTTTTAATGCTCTTCTTCTCTGTTTCAAATAAAAATTCTGTTTTGAATGTTAATTCTGAATCAAAAGAATCAAATTTTGAAATACAAAACTCGCAATTACAGTATGTAGAACATGCTCCAATATCCATCCAGAACGACAGTGCTTTTGTTTCATATGGCTTTCCAGGAACAGGAAATTCATCAGATCCATACATTATAGAAAATCTGAATATATCTTATGTTGATCAGATAGGTATAGAAGTGATAGGGACAACTAAGTTTTTTGTAATAAGAAACTGCTACTTTGAATCTGTATACACTGGCATTGAAATCGACAGTGTAACAGCAAATACTACTGTTATTAGTAATAATACTTGTGTGAACAGTACTCTATATGGAATTAATGTAGGAAGTGCCCCACAGAGCTTGATTATAAATAATACTTGTATAGATGGTCTTTACGTCGGAATCGTTATTCATTTCTCATCTTCTAGTACTGTAGTTAATAATACTTGTAATGGAAATGAAATTGGAATATTCTCTAGCAATTTCTTAGGTTCTGGACAATATGTTCTATTTGATAATAATGAATGTAGTAATAATGTTAAAGGAATAGATTTTGATATGTTCACGAATCAATGTCAAATTACTAATTGTAGATTAGAAGCAAACGAAATAGGAATAGATGCATCTGGTTCCTCTAATATAATAACGAACAATGTAGTTATTTCTAATACGCTATATGGTTTACATTTAAACACTATAGGTGATGAAATAAGGAATAACAATATCTCTTTCAACCACAAAGGAATATACGGATCCACTTATGATAGTGATATAAGTAATAATACCTTTTCATTTAGTTACGATAGGGGTCTACACTTTACGGTAGCTAGAGACTGTGTTATTCGTAATAATTTGATTTTTAATAATAGTGAACATGGATTAACTCTTTCATCAAATACGCATGATTGTGAAATTATAAACAATACATTCTTACATAATTATCATGGAAGTATTCAAGCAGGTGATAGCGGGGATGATAACATCTTTTTCGATGATGATGCAAAACTTGGCAATATCTGGAGTGACTGGGTTGGGTATGGATATTACCACATTTCCGGTGCATCTCTCAGCTTAGATAGATATCCTTCTGTTCTTGATAGTCATATAGATAACGACAATGATTCCATGCCAGATAATTGGGAGATTCTAGTGGGATTAAATAATACATTGAATGACTCTGACTATGATTTGGATGATGACAATTTAACAAATTACTTGGAATATACAATAAAAACAAATCCACAACATAGTGATACGGATTTAGATTGGCTTAGTGATCATGACGAATATACGTTTTTTAACACTGATCCTCTCTTACCTGATACTGATAATGATGGATTGACGGATGGAGAAGAGGTTGAAACATTCTACACAAATCCCTTAAATCCAGACACTGATTATGATGGAATAGATGATGGAGAAGAGTGGCATAACTACGGGACAAGTCCAAATGATTGGGATACGGATGACGATGGTTTAAGTGATGGTGATGAAATATACTACTCTACAGATCCCTTAGATCCAGATTCTGATAATGATGGGTTGTATGATTATGAAGAGCTATTCACATATGATACAAATCCAAATGATGCAGATTCCGATAATGATGGCTATAATGATGGAATGGAAGTTGAAGAAGGGACAAATCCTAATGATCCTTATAGTTTTCCAGGGTCAGGACAATTTGATCTTGAATATGGTCTCGCAACATATGTAAGTATGGCAGTAATGTGTATTGTGTTTCTTGGTCTTATCGGTCTTGGTTATTTCGTGGTCATCAAACAGAGATTTATCTAAAGCTAAATCTATCATTATCAATAATCTTTATAACATACGTTTGTAATAAGAAATAATAGTCTAAGCTGAATCAAAAATCACCGAAAGAATCTAACAAAAAACAACTTTGGGAGTTTTAGCAATGTATGCCCCATTTAAAGAAAGACATGAGAAAGCATTTGAAGGTACACTTGTATCGGATATCATCGATAAGATTTCTAGTGATGATAAGAACGCTTTGAAAACCTTTGCTAAAACATGCATTGATTATGCTCTGAATCAAAAAGTAGATGATGATTTCAAAGCTTTAGCCATAGACACTTCTATTTGTACTCGAGACTTTCGTTCAGTTCTTAAACTGACTGAAGATTTTGCTCGTACTGAATACTATCTCTATCGAGCTTATGCTTATTCAAGACAACATATGGCTAACAAAATAATAAGTTTGAAGCTCCAGTTTCAACAAAAATATGTTGATGCACTAGATAATGCTCGCAATGCTTTTATTACAGCTAGTATGGAATTTCTTCTTCTTTATGGTGAACAAAATTATACCATGGCTTTAACAACAATCGAAGAAATAGAACAATTGCTTGCTATTCATCCAGATGAGCTAGAACATAAGCTCTTCACTCTTCTCATTCTTACTTTAGGTTGTCAAGCTTATCTACAGGTTAATAACTTCGATAAAGTCGAAATTCTAGCTAGAAGAATACTTCAATCAGCAGTTAGTATGGATGATCCTTACTTCCAATCAGTTGCTCTTAATCTTATAACAAATGTACTGATCAACAAAGGAGAATTTCGTAAAGCACAGAGCATGATGAGTGCTGCGATTGTACCTACTGACAAAACAGGCTTGAATGCTGATCGTGCAAGTTTACTTAATAATTCAGCTAAACTGGAACTAGCTAGAGGAGATTATGAGAAATCAGTTAGACTGCTAGAGCAAATATATGATCTTGTTTCAAACAATCCTAGAGCTCAAGCTATTAGTGCAATCAACATTGCAGAACTTTACATTCTTCTCCATGCTGTTGATCCTGCTGAAAAAATGCTGGAAACAGCTCTATTTCTAGATAAAGGTCATAATCTAAGACTGATAGAGCCATATCTACTTACAGCATGGATAGCAATTGAAAATAATGATTTAGAAAAAGCAAAAGAGAATCTTGGGATAAGTAAACAAAAGCTTGATGAAACAGGGGAAATTAGAAAGTTACCTAATATACTCTACTTCGAGGGATTGTTGAGTAAGAGAAATAACGAAATTGATAAAGCTATAGAGTATTTAGAGGAAGCAAACAAGAAAGCTGCTGAACTTAGAAATGTAGAACTTCTGATTAAATCTCAATTGCAGCTAGCAGGTATTTATCTAGCTAGATTTAATGCTACAAAAGAGCTTGCAGATTATTCATCTGTTCTAAGTTATTTGGATAATTTGACATACATCTCAGAAGAACAATTCATCCCAAGATTAATGTGCGATTTACATCTGATTAAAGGACTCCTCCTATCTCAAAGTGGTAAAAGAGACAAGGCAATTGAATCAATCAATAAAGCCTATGATCAAGCTAGTAAATTTAATTATAAACAAATGCAAAAAGAAGCCAATAGACTACTCAAGCAAGTTGAAGATGAGAAAAAAGAAGAATTTGATGAACTTCAAGAATTGAAACAAAAGGGATTCTCTGATGCAGATAGAATGACTGAGGTTCTACAAAAATACGAGGGTTTCAAATTCATCAAATCACCAAAACAAGTTGAAGCTAAATTATATGGATTAGCAATAGTAGAAGCTGAAACTGCTGTTATAAAGTATAGATACATCACTGAGCATGAAGTCGATAATGCCGCTTCTTTAGTTCCAACAGTTGTTGCAGCTGTGGGGATGTATTCAAAGAGCGTATTAAAAGAGGAAGTTCTACTTAATGAAGTAAAAGAAGAAGACACTGAATTACTTATAGAATCAATTGGTGATTATCTTATAGTTATAATTGCAGAGAAAATAACTTTTGGGCTTAAAATCCAATTCGAGCAATTTATTGACATACTTGCTCCTAAGTTAAAGGAAATTGCTCCTATAGAGGCAACTCACGAATATGAAGATTATCTGAATAAAATTATAGAATATTATTTCATAAAAGCAGATGAAATTCTTCCAGATATAGACATACCTATGCCTAGAAGAAAGAAAGAAACTAAAGAAGAAGAAACTGAAGCTGTAAGGACAATTCCATCTCCAGGAACTAAAATTGCAGGAGAAACTCAAGAGCAACCAGACAAGGTAGATAGAAAACCAGCGGTTACATCTGATATTGATGAGGATATCTTAGAATTAGACAAAGCAGTTACTGAATTAGAAGAAACTATTCAATATGCTGACTTGGAAGGGATCACTCCTGAGATAGAAGGACAATTAGAAGAAATACCAGAACCTGAGGTTGAAGAAGAACCTGAAGTTGAAGAAGAAAAGGAAGCGAAGAAGGAAGAAGTAGTTGACAAAGATAGCACTGAGATAGAATTGGATGCTGAAATAGTTGATTTGCCTAAAGATGAACTCGAAATACCACTTGAAGGAATAGAAGTTGAAGAACCTTCAGATGATATAGAAATTGTCATCAAGGAAAAAGTGAAAAAAGAAGAACCAGAAGAGGAAGTTCTTGATGAGCTTATTGATGATGTCATTGAGGAAATAGTTGAGGAAGAACTCGAGGAAATTGTGGAAGAAGTAACTGAAAAAGAAATAGCAGAAGAGCTTGATGAAGAATTAGAAGAAACAGTAGAGGAAATTGTGGAAGAGATCATTAAAGAAGAGGAGGAAGAAGAAAAAGATGAGGATCTTGAAGAAGTAGTTGAAGATATTGTTGAAGAGTTAGTAGAAGAGGAAGAGAAAGAAGTGGACGCGGGAGAAGAGGAAGAGAAGAAAGATGAACCAAGTTATGATCCACAAGTATTCGACAACATCTTAGATGATGAAGAAGTAGAAGATGCTAAAGAAAGGGAAGAAGAGAAAGAGGAAGAAGAAACTGAAGAAGAAGACGATGATTTTGACGATTTTGTTGATTTTTAATGTGTTTTGCTAATCTAGAAGTTACAATCATTTTTGATAAAGTGGGATAAGCAAAAAGAAAGCTGAATAAGGAAAATATAAATAGCTAACAGAAAAGATTAGCTAAATTCAAGAGGAATTTCAAATGAGTGGTAAATGGATTTGCACACTATGCGGTTATGTCTATGACCCAGCTATTGGAGACCCAGATGAAGGAATAGCACCTGGAACTGCTTGGGAAGACGTTCCAGATGATTGGGTATGCCCAGAATGTGGAGCCGAGAAAAGCGATTTTGAGCCTTATGAAGATTAGGTTCTGATTTCTGATTTTTTTACATTTTTCTTCTTTTATTTATTTTGATAAAATTCTTAAGTGTATCATCGTTTTCTACTATGTGCCTTCCATTTCTTCTTCACAAAAAGCAATTAGGATTGAGTTAATCAAACTATCAGCAATATCGATTCCTATCCTCTTAGGAGGAGTAATTTTAGCATCTTTAATTCCTTCTAGAGCTTCGTTGAATTGGCGAGATTTAGGTTATTTCTCAATTTTTGGTTTTCTTATTATTACAGGGCAAATTGCTTTGTTTATTTCAAGAAGGAGATACTATTCGTCTTTATCTGAAAATGATTCAACTGAAAATACTCCTTCAACGGTTCCAACATCTACAAATTACTCAAGAAATGTTAACCCTGGTTCATCAGGGGTACCAAAAGAAGCCGTCCAAATTGATGAAACAGCTGTTTCATATTGTCCTAGTTGTGGTAAAAGCTTTACTTCAAAATATAAGTTCTGTCCCAGCTGTGGGAGTTGTAGAATATCAAGCTATTGAAAATAAAAAAGGAAGGAAGAGATTTATTCAACTGAAGGGAGAGGAGTGTTATACTCCTCAGCCTTTAGCTGTTCTAAGGTGATCTTTGCCTTATCGTCAAAATCATCAGAAACTTCTGATGGAATAATTCCTTTCTTCTCCATTTCTCTTATCTGTTTCATCTCAAGTTCTCTTCTTTGAGATTCTTTTTCTAGTTTCATTACTTTAATTAAAATTAGAGAGACTATACTTGCTACTGCAATCATTATAGCAACAATACCGAAGATTAGGCTTGTTGAAATTACTCCTGCCAATGCTGCAGCTATTGTTGCTGCTAATAGTGAAGCTCCGGTAAGCACAGTATCTATCACACCACTAATTTTCCCTAAATGTTCATTTCTTACAATTGTTTGGAGTAAAGTAGAGAAAGGAATGTTAAATCCAACATTAATCATACCTACTAATGACATCCCTACATATAACCAGATTATTCCTCCTGGTAAGAACGGAGCTAATGCAATGAATGTTAAGCAGAAACTTGCAATACCAATTGATACTGACATGAAGGTCAATTTCTTCTTCAGCTGACCTTTAATAGATAAAATTATTGCTGCTATTACTCCACTGATTGCCGATATGCTCATTAGTAGTCCATATTCCCTTTCTCCAACTCCGAACTCGAAATTCATGTATGGTACGATTAGAGGATCAACCATGCCTATCACCAAAATTACAAAAGCGAAAACAAACAATACAAATGTAATTATTTTATCACCAAAAGATAAAGTGAACCCTTCTTTTAGACCTGTCATTACACTTCTAACACTAACTCTTTCTTCTTTCTTTGGTGGCTTTAGATCAGATCTAATTGAAAAAATCAATCCTGCTGATACTATAAATGTAATGCCATCAATAATGAATGCTGCACTGAACCCAAAAATCCCAACAATAAAACCTGCAAGTAAAGGTCCTATCAGTCTAGATAGGTTGCTTGAGGTTTGGATAAAACCATTTGCAGTTAGAAGTTCATCCTGCTCTACTAATCGTGGTATGCTTGCTGTTTTAGCTGGAAAGAAGAACTGTCTTACACTGCTACTAAATAACGAAAACAAGTAGATGTGCCATATCTGACTTGCAAAAATCAGGCCAAAAGCTGCTGCTCCTCCCAATACATCTGCTAGTATCATTATTTTTTTTCTATCATATTTATCAGCTATAACTCCTGCCAAAGGACCTAAGACTAGCATTGGAATAAGAGTGAAGGTTGTCAATAAAGCTACTGCTCTAGTCGCTTCCTCTGGAGGTAAATGTGATGTTACATTTAATGCCAAAAATACTATCGCTATATATGTGAAATAACTACCAACATTATTTATGAACCCACCTAAGAACAATGCAGAAAAATCCCATCTCTTCAATAAAGTTATTGCTCTAGGTTTTTTTGCTTCAGAAGTATGATCTCCCAAATCCTCTTTTTGAGTTATAACCATTTTATAATCACCTTAGCTTTCTAACTAATTTTTGATTGGTCACAATATTTGAAATCGCTGAACAATTCTGACCACCAAGTGACCAGTAAACTGATTCAAACACAATTTTGTCTTTTTGTTTTCTTTCGTAATTCTTCATTTTACTCACTGAACAACAATTAGAATCATCTTTATTAAGGAATTTTAAAATTCAGCAGTTTAAGGGGCTGAAATACTAGTTTAAGAATGAAATGCATCTTTTGAACGAATTAAACTTCATGTGAAAGCATTAAGCTAAATGGTTAAAGCTGTTTGAAAAAAAAAGAAAGAAAAGGAGGAGTTCAATCTATTGCAACTTGAGGAGATGAAACTTCATCTATCATTGATTCTTGGATGACTATTTCAGGAATTTCTGGATCTATTTTCATTTCTGATTCTCTGGTTTGTGCTAACTTTTCCATTTTCTTGACTTTGATGATTACCAAAGAAACTATTCCAGCAAGTAATACAATCGCTGATATTATTCCTAATAAAACACTAATTGATATATAGCCAGTTAGTGCTACTGCTAGAAGCGAAGCGATTAGGGATGCTGCAGTCATGACTGTGTCAATAACTCCGCTAACTTTTCCAAGATGTTCATTCTTAACTATTGATTGTAGCAATGTTGAGAAAGGAATGCTAAATCCTACGTTTGTGAATCCTATCAGTGCCATGCCTAAGTATAACCATACTACTGGACTGATTACGTGTGGTGCTATTGATAACAAAGCTACTGAGAAGCCTAATGTTACTATTGCTATTCCCATGAAGGTTAGTTTGTTCTTCAGTTTTCCTTTGATTGATAATACAACTGCTGCTATTACTCCACTAACTGCTGAGAAGCTCATCATATATCCGAAATCCTTTTCACCTAATCCAAACTCATAATTCAAGTAAGGTATAGCTACTGGATCTATTGCACCTATTGCTAAGATTGTTATTCCAAAAGTTATTACTAGAAAGCCTATTATCTTATCAGTAAAAGTGATTTTGAATCCTTCTCTCATTCCAACAACCACGCTCTTTACATCTAATCTTTCTCCATTTTGAGGTGGTTTCAAATCTGTTCTTATTAGCATTATAAGAAGTGCTGATACTACATAAGTTCCAGCATCCAGTATGAAAGCTATTCTCAATCCCAAACCAGCTGCTATAAATCCAGCTAACAGTGGTCCTATCATTCTTGCTATTTGGTTTGTGGTTTGGATGAATCCATTTGCTGATAAGAGCTGATCTTTTTTAACTACTTTTGGAATAGATGCCATTCTTGCAGGATAGAAGAATTGTTTAACTGATGAACTAAATATCATGAATAGATATAAGTGCCACATTTGAGTTGAGAAGAATAATGCTATAGCTGCTCCTGCTCCTAGAAAATCTGCAAATATCATAACTTTCTTTCTGTCAAATTTATCCACTAAAGCACCAGCCAATGGTCCTAGAACTAACATGGGTATCAATGAACAAGTAGTGAGAAGAGCAATTGCTTGAGTTGCTTCTGTCTGATTTAAATCGCCTGTTATCTCAAGTGCTAAGAAGAATATAGCAACCATTGTAAACCAGTTACCAATATTGGAGATAAATCCACCAACAAATATTGCTGAGAAATCTCTTTTCTTTAACAATGCAAATGCACTGGGTTTCTTTTCCTTTTGAGTTTCCATATTTTGTTCGCTTGTTTCGCTCATTTTTATTACTTCCATTTTAGAAGTTCTTCCGAAATGAAAGAACTTTCTATTTGAAATACTTTTGTAATCAGACCTTTATAAATATTTCTGTCAGTATGAAATTACTTTCAAAATGGAAAAACTTTTAAACTTGTATTTTATTGCTTTACTTGAGTAAATATGAGTGATTCTAAAGCGTATAAACACATAAAGAACAAGTTCTACGAATTAATTAAAGATGAAACAGAATTGGGGATAGTAACAGCTCTTCAATGGTATAAAACCCTTAATCTCAAGAAAATATCAAGAATGATTGATAAACCAGAGAGTACTACTCTGCGATATATTAGGAAATTAAAAGATGCAGGAATTATCGTATTTGACTCTGAAAAATCTGAAGATAGCTGGGGAAAATTCTACAAATTATCTTCTGAATCTGAAGCAATTTATGGAGAATATATGCAAGCAATGGATCAAAGAATTGAAGCTGTTAGAGATAATCTAAAAAGTATCTATGATGAACCAGAAGAGGAAATAAAAAAATATGTGGTGGCTGAAATTCTTTCTCCTGCTAAACTTGCAGAGATACCAGCAATTAAGAACTATTTCCATTTCATTTCCAATCTACAAAATATCATGATTAACGAAACAGTAGATAAGGTTCATGAGATTGCAGATATTGTAGAAGAACATGGATTAGAAGAAGTTAAAGAGAACATCGAGATTAAACCTATGGATGTTAGTATATATGTTAATAACATCAAAGTAAGTAAATGGAAACATGTTCTTAGAATCAATGATGCGCTATTTAAATTTCTATCTCAATTAAACAAAATTAAGCAAGATATTCAAGATGAAATGGATAAAGAAAACGTTCCTGAAGAAGAGAGAATAGCACAATTTGTCAATCTATTTACAGGAAGCTTAGATGTTTCATACACTTACAATGACTAATTACTCAACCTCTCTATAATATAGTAGTATTACATCAAATTATCTACAAAATTATGAAAATAAATTAACTCCTTATGTGATAGAATTGTCTAAAAATAATACTTCAGATTGGAGAGTTGTTGAAGGGGAAATACTTAGTAAATGGTCAAAGAAAGTAGATCCTAAAAATCCTCTTCCAGATTATCCCAGACCTCAGTTTCAAAGAAATGAGTGGTTAAATCTTAACGGTTTATGGGATTATACTATCACTTCAAAGAAAATTCTCAAAGTTTCGAAATATGAAGGAAAGATTCTTGTTCCCTTTGCAATAGAATCAGCTTTATCTGGAGTTAAGAAAAAACTTAAACCTACCCAAAAGCTATGGTACCGTCGTTTCTTCGATTTTCCAGAAACATGGAGCGGTAGGGATATCCTCTTACATTTTGGTGCAGTTGATTGGAAAACAGAAGTATGGTTAAATGGTCAATATCTAGGTGCTCATACAGGTGGATATACTCAGTTTTCCTTTGAAATCTCTAAATATCTGAATGATGAACGAAATGAACTAGTTGTATCTGTCTGGGATCCAACTAGCAGGGGAAATCAAGAAAGAGGGAAACAGACACTTCATCCGTTTTTGGCATTTTACACAGCTGTTTCAGGAATATGGCAGACTGTATGGATTGAACCTGTATCTAGAACTCGAATTACTAACTGCATCATCACACCCAATATTGGCAAGAAAGAAGCTACTATTCAGGTCTCTGGTGTGAATATTCTTCCAAATGATCAAATACACGTTCAAGTAAAAGAAAAACGAAAAACAATCAGTTCAGGCTCATTTAAGGTCACTGACATTATAAGAATCAAGATTCCTAGTCCTAAACTCTGGAGTGTAGAATCTCCATTTTTGTATGATGTGTCCATCTATGTTCAGAGAGGAAAAACTCGTTTTGATCCTATTGACACATATTTTGGAATGCGAAAAATCAGTTTAAAGAAAGATAGAAAGAAGATAGTTCGTTTAGCACTGAATAATAAAATTCTCTTCCAATACGGAACTTTGGATCAAGGGTACTGGCCTGATGGATTGTATACTGCTCCAACTGATGAAGCACTCAAATACGATATCAAAATCACTAAAGAATTAGGATTCAATATGATTAGAAAACACGTCAAAATTGAACCTTCCAGATGGTACTATCATTGTGATAAATTAGGTATCTTAGTTTGGCAAGACATGCCAAATGGAGGAAGTATACTCGCAGGTTCTGCAGGTATGCTTTTTGGAGGTAAATATCACTTCAAGTTCGGCAGATACAAGAAAGAAAATAGAACCAATTTTTATGAAGAATTAAAATCCATGATTTCAACACTTTACAACCATCCTTCCATCATTACTTGGGTTCCATTCAATGAAGCATGGGGACAATTTGAAACTGAAAAAGTAACAGAATTTATTGGAAAATTGGATAGCACTCGACTTGTAAATAGTGTCAGTGGGTGGGTAGATAAAAAAGTAGGGCATATGAGAGATATTCATAGATATCCTGGACCTGCAATGCCGGAATTAGAAGCTGAAAGAGCTGCTGTTTTAGGAGAATTTGGCGGACTTGGTCATATAGTTGATGATCACGTTTGGAGTAGTAAACTTTTCTGGGCATATAAGAAGTTTAAAACAATTGAAGAGTTATCTGAAAGATATTCAGAACTTATATCTGAATTGAAGGATTTAAAATACCAAGGTTTAACCTCTGCAATTTATACTCAGATAACTGATGTGGAAAGCGAAATTAATGGTTTACTCACTTATGATAGAGATATTATAAAAATTGATTCAGTTTTTCTTAAGAAGCTTCATAGAAGTCTTCTTTCTACGAAACAATCAAAGAAAAAAGTCAAAAAATGAATTTTGGTTCAATAGTTAGTTTAATAATGAACACTTCAAGCTAGTTATTTGATACTCATGCAACTAGCACTAGAATTTGATATACCTGATATCCATTGCAAGAAGTGTGCTTCAAAAATACAACTAGCTCTTGAAAGTGTATCAGGTGTCGAATCAACAGAATTCAACGTTCAACAAAAACACGCTAAAATTATTATTGATACACTGAAAACAAATGGTTCAAAAATCAAAGCAATGATACTCGCTTTAGGTTTTACTGCGATGATAAATTAGTTCGAATTTTTGTCAAACCAGCTCTTTAAAATAAGTTAGAATTCTATTTTATATGATAATTATGGAAACATTGAAACTCAAGGTTAAAGGAATGACTTGTGGTCATTGTGAAATGACTGTTTCAAAAGCTCTCAAAGCTGTTTCTGGAGTAAAGAACGCCTTTGCAGATCGCACAAATGAACTTGCAGAAGTAACTTATAAAGAAGGTAAAGTATTACCAGAAAAGCTTGTTGAAGCAGTTAAAGAAGCTGGATACGAAGCATCATTAGAATAAAATCAAAACGATATAAATGATGATTTACAATGGAAGATCAAGTTAAGAAAACTATTAGTGT
>JAEOTK010000207.1 GCA_016839875.1 Candidatus Heimdallarchaeota archaeon | reverse complement strand
GTTTAACTTTAGAAAAAGAAGAAATTTGGAATTATTCGTTATATGCCTATTGCTTTCTTTATTCGTAGTTAGATCACCTTTTTCTACTGAATCAAATATAACTTATTCACCTTTGGTAGTTTCACATAATTTCGAGATTGATTTACATAACATAAAAATCGATATTAAGAACCTACAAGAAATAATCGTTGCTGAAAAATACACTGTAAGAAATAACCTGAATACAACTTTAAATTCCATTGATTTGTGGATAAATCAATCATTGGATAATATAGTAGTAAATGATATAATTGGCACTTTAGATTTTGAAAGAAATCAAATTTCAACAGTTTCCAACTTATTAACAATAAATTTTCGTTCAGGATTAGAGGAAAATATAACGGTAGATTTTGATGTATGGTATAGTTTGTTGAACCACCCTATCCCTGAACAAGGAGATGAATACTATTACTTTGAATTCCATTCCTATGTTACCTATTCTACAAAAATACAATCTGTTGAAATAAAGATTCCTGAAAATAGCTTAATCCATGAAGAGGAAGGGTTAACATCTTTCTTTCCAGAAGAAAGTATCCCTATAGCTGGAAAAAGAGTATATTTATCTTGGTCTTTTAGTAATCTTGAGCCTTATGAAGATGGATTTATTTTTGTTCGTTTTGATAAACCTCTTGGAACTACACCAATTTGGGTGATAGTACTAGGTCCTTGTTTAGGAGTTATAACAGGAATAACTGCAACTGTATTTTTCATGAGACGAAAGGAAAGAAGATTGATGAAAAAAGTATCAACTATCTTTCTTTCTGATACACAGAAACTATTGATGAATGTTATAGCTGAAAGCAATGGAAAAATTCTGCAAAAGGAGTTATGTGCTCAAACTGGTTTCACAAAATCTAGAATTTCAAGAAATATTACTCCATTAGTTGAACAAAAACTTGTCAACAGAGAAAAATGGGGGAGAAATTACATTATAACACTAACTGATAGCGGTAAAAAGGTGGTTGAATGAGATTGCATGAAGGTTGCTTTGCAGTTGCGAGAAAAAGAGAAGGAACACTTCATCACAGTCTAAAATTACATAGAAGAAGGTGAATAAATTGAATTCAAACAAAAAATATGCACTAATTGGGATATTTGCATTGGTAATTATGTTAGTACCTTCTGTGTTCGCAAACCAAGCTAATATGCTTGATAAGAACCTGATTACAAGTGACTCAAACTTCATTCGTGGAAATGAAGTAATTGGGATACAGAACAATGTTAATAACAATCCAGAAAATAGAGATCGTTTATTTGAAAATTATAATATAAGTCAATGGAAATCATTCTTTGATACCGAATTTGGGAGTGTAATGTATGCACTAAAAATCCCTGGTATGTCTCTTTCAGTTGTTAATTCTACAGATATACTTTACACCAGAGGTTATGGTTATGCTGATGTTGACGATAATAAATTAGTAGATCCAAATTCAACAATATTTAGAATTGGTTCAGTATCAAAGGTATTCACATGGACAGCAGTAATGCAGGTCTATGAACAGGGATTAATAGATCTAGATGAGGATGTAAATACTTACCTTTCAGCCTTTAAAATCAAGAAAAAATTTGGGCAACCTATCACTATGAGACATCTTATGACTCACTCTGCAGGTTTCGAAGCCGATTGGATGTGGAATGGTGATGCGACTGAAGATACTCTATTATCACTTGAAGATTATGTAATTAAATTTCAACCAAAAAGAGTTACACCTCCAGGAGAAACTTGTTCATATTCAAACTATGGTGCAAGTTTAGCTGGTTATATTGTTACTCAAGTAAGTGGACAAGATTATGATACATATATGGAAGAAAATATTTTCAATCCTCTTCAAATGAATTCATCAACTTTTAGACAACCTTTTCCAGAACATTTGGAGGATAATTTTACATCAGTTTATTCGTTTGATGCTGATGGGTTACCAGTTCTTTCGTTTTCGGAACTCGTTCTAGCTCCTCCAGCTGGAGGAGCAGCTACAACAGCGTCAGATATGGCCAAGTTCATGATGGCTCATCTAAACAATGGAAGTGTTAATTCAGTTCAGATCCTTGAAGAAACAACTACTCAGCAGATGCATCAAAGACTCTTCGCTAATGATCCTAGGCTTTCAGGTTGGGCATATGGATTCGTCGATACAACTTTCAGGGGCATTAGAATTCTTCATCATGGAGGGGCTGTTGCTCGAAGTGGAGGAATAATATTCTTGATGCCGGAATTAGATCTAGGTGTCTACTTATCATATAACTGTGAACATGTACTCTCAACTGTAAATATTCTAGCTAATTTTCTAAATACATTTTTCACTCTTGAACCGTTTTCAGTTCTTTATCCTAATGCTTCATCAATAGAAGGTTTAAAGAGATTTGAAGGAAAATACTTCCAAGCTGGAGTATGGGAAACCACTCCATATAAGTCTCAAAGAATCATTGAGCATCTGGAAGTAACAATTTCTGGAGATGGATTCCTTTTATTCAAAGGTCAGAAATATGTTGAAGTAGATGACCTATTGTTCAGAGCACATGACAATGATTTACTGATTGCATTTCGAGAAAATGAAAATGGAAAAATTACTTATTTGATGCAAGGAGGATTCACGCAAGTTCCATATCCAAGAGCAAGTGGTATAGCAAATCCAACTAATGCTTGGGTACATATGATGTTCTGTATAGTACTTTTATTTCTAATAGGAATAGAATTTCCAATTAGAAAAATAATAGAGAAATTGAGCAAGAAAGAAAGCGTTCAGAAAATAAACAAAACATTTGTATCTAAATATACATACAGACTTTCAGTTGGGACTAGTTCTGCATATGTTATACATATAGCATTAATGTTCATAGCATTATTCATTGATTTTGGGTCAAATAAACAAGATGCAATGGCTCTCAATATTGTTGTATTTCTACCAATTCTAATAATTCCATTTTCTGGTTTATTGTTGATTTCAACGATTTATTCCTGGATACAGAACGAAGGAACATTATGGAACAGAATTCTGGCATCAACTAATCTTGTAGTAACAGGATTTCATCTTTGGTTTATATTCTTCTGGAATTTTGTAGGATTCCTATTCAATTACGGAGTGTGGGTACCATATCTTGGGTGAAACATAAGGAGACGAAAATTAAATGACAATGAAAGTATTATTAAGTAAAAAATATCTAATAAGCGGGATAATAGTTGCAGTAGTACTTATTGCTACCTCTCTTATCATCCCTTTTGCAGTTTTTGAAGTACACAAGAATAAACTAACGGACCATGATCCGATCGTCATCTGGGGGGATGAAGATTTCGAAGTATACAATTTTCCTGGTAAAGGCACTCAATCGAATCCTTACAAGATAGAGAATTATAATATAACAACTAATCTTCAAGTTGGAATTTATATCTGGAATACTACAAAATACTTCGTTATTCGTGATTGTTATGTGAATGCTAACGTAACAGGTATCTATATTGATTCAATTACTGAAGAAACAGGGACCATAAATAGAAACGAAGTAGAGATGAATGAAAAACATGGAATTCTCGTATATGGTTCTGTTGCAGTAGCAATTACTGAAAATACATGTAATTTAAACAAATTTGGAATTTATGTGCACTCATCTTCTTCAACAAATCTTATAGAAAACTTATGTACAAACAATGTTTATGGAATAATAACTTTGTATTCTTCTAGTTTTATTATTTCAGAAAATCAAGTTGCATATAATCAAGTTGGAATCTACACGTTATTTTCTTCTAGCTTATCTCTTTCTCAAAATTTTATTTCTTATAGTCACTATGGAATTTACTTACATGAATCATCAACAATTGCTTTGAATAGCAATGAATGTTCCTATAATCATTATGGTATATATTTGAATGGTACATCCACTTCATCAGTTGATGATAATGAATTCAGCTATGGCTATTATGGAATGTATGTCTATTATGCTTCATTCTCTAGTTTTCATAACAACAGAATAACTAGCAACAACTTAGGTATCTATATGGTATCTGGTACAAATTACTCTTCTATTTCGTTTAATCTTTTTGAGAATATTGGAGGATATGCAATCTATATACATGCATTCAATTTTGGTAATGTTATTCATCATAACAGCTTTGTTAATACAACATATGGTGGTACTTCTCAAGCTTATGACGATGGTGTCAATACTTGGTATGATACTTATATCAATGAAGGTAACTACTGGGATAGCTATGGTGGTACAGGAGTTTATTCAATAGATGGAATAGCTGGAAGTTACGATCCATATCCTCTAGAAAATAGACCAGTTTAGAAGGTCTATCCTTATTCTTTTTCTTCTGTAATATGAGTAATCCTTTTAAAGAAATTGAAATTGGAAACACTCCATGAATGCTACAGAAACAATAAACCTCAATTCCAGAGATATTTTAGAACAAAAAGTTGCTGATAAGAAAATCAAACTCTGGGGATTGCTTCTTGTTCTTCCTCTCAGACTCATTTTGGCCTTGGCTAGTCAAGGTTTAGTTTCACTAATCTTTGTAGCTAGAGGTAACAGTACACCTTGGCAATCAGCTGGTGAATGGTGGATAGTATATGGAACCCTAATTGACCTTGGTTGTCTTATTGCAATAGGCTTACTAACAAGAAAGGAAGGAATTAGAATCAGAGATTTAATCTCTTTTGAAAATCAAAAACTTAAGAAAGATTTACTCCTTGGACTACTATTCTATGCAATTGTGGGATCAGTGTCTTTTGGTGGAATAGCTTTAATGGGGTATCTAGTGTATGGTACATTTCCTGCACCTACATCAATTACAGAAATCCACTGGGGCGGATTAATCTACAGTTTTTCAATTTTTCCAATAATCTGGGGATTTACAGAACAAATCACTTATAATGGGTATCTTTTTCCAAGATGGGAAGCATATACAAAAAGCACTTGGAAAGCCTATCTGATAATAATACCATTCTTCATGATACAACACATTGCTTTACCCTTAATGCTCAATAGTCAAGCACTATTGTATGGAGCATTTTGGACGTTACCTGTTGTATTGGTAATAGTATTCCTCTACATACGAACTAGGAGACTACTACCATTAATAATCGCACATTATCTGATAGAAGTTTTTGCGCTTGTGTCTGCTTTGTATTTAGTTCCATCATAATCCTTTCTTTTTCTTTTCTTTTTTGTCCTTAAGCTAGCAATAAATATGATTAGAGAAGAATAATATTTATGCAAAGCAAAGCAAGTACTGTAAAAGAATATCTTGAAGAATTACCTGAGGATCGGCGAATAGCTATATCCAAGATAAGAGAGATAATTCTAGATAATTTACCTGAAGGATATGAGGAAGTTATGCAATACGGTATGATCAGTTATGTTATTCCTTTTGACATCTTTCCAGATACTTACAATAAGCAACCATTAGCTTACATGTCTCTAGCTTCGCAGAAGAATTATATATCCCTATACATGAATAATATCTATTCAGATCCCAAACTGAAAGTATGGTTTGAAGGTGAATTTGAAAAAGCTGGAAAGAAGATGGATATGGGTAAATCTTGTTTGAGATTTAGGAAACTAGAACAATTACCCCTTGATATAATTGGGAAAGCTGTTGCACACACATCAATTGATGAATTCATTAAAATCTACAAGCATGCAAGAAAGACTTACACAAAAAAAAGAAAATAGTTTTTGTTTAAAAATAAGAAAAAAAGAAGAGTTAATTTACTTCTTCTTGTATTTTCTCCAGAGTTTTTCCTTTTGGTTCATACTTGTTCAGAAATAGACTTAGCATAGGAACCAAAGCGATGACACCTGCGATGATATAGAGCATTCTATATGTTGCTATTGTTTCTTGGAATACTATTGCTGAGGCTAGTATAGGACCAACTACATACCCCAATCGAGAAAGTGTCAATGATAAACCAGTTGCGGTTCCACGTTTTTCTGTTGCAAATATTTCTGGGATATACACTAGAAGGAATCCTAAGAAACAAGCCATGAAGTAATATATGAAAATCATAAACACTGGATGACCATGTACAGCTAAACCTATATATGAAAGAGCTGCTCCGACACTGCTAAAGATAAAGGCTACCATTCTACCGATCTTATCCATAATGATACCAATAGATAGAGCACCTAGAATTGTTGCAATTCCTGCAAAAATAAGTATTGTTTCAAATCTATCAGCGGTGAACAATTGAATGTTTTGATAGTAAGATGCAACTGTCCCTGTAGCCATCTTGAATGACATGTTCCAACATACATAGATTAATCCAGTTAAAACTACAAAGAGCCAATCTTTCTTTGTGAATTGTTTAATAGTTTCTATGAATCTTACTCGTTGTTTCTTGAGTTTGAAATCTTCACGTTGAGTTTTCCATCTCTTTGTTTCTTTCATGAAGTACCAAGCGATGATGAGTAATAATCCGAAAGCACCCATCAACCCAAACATCCACTGCCAACCCATAGAATTCGCTATTGCTTCTCCAATAAATGCGTATAATGGAATCAAACCAATTAAGAAAGCTATACTACCGTAGAGAGCTCGTCTCTTAGGAGGAGATTCTTCTGAGACAGGGATTATCCACAGATTTACATTTGTACCTAGAATCAGGAGTGCATAAAAGGCAATAAAAATCCAAAATGAACTAGCTCCTACTATTCCTATTAGCAATGCACTACCACCCATCAAAATGAGAAGAATCAATATTCCTATCTTTCTTCCCCAGAGATCAGCTAATCCTCCTATGAGGAAGACAAGGAATGCAACTATACCAAAGATTCCTTGCCAGCGTAAGAATTCATCGAGAGTCATACCAAAATGAGTAATTATCTTTGGGATTGCTGTTATTTCTATTAAAGAAAGATAATTATCAACCAAAGCAATAAGACCCATAAATATAACTAAATAAGTCATATATCCTTTAGAGCGAGGTTGAGAATCGGCTAAAATTTCTGTTGTCATAACGGTTAATAGAATTACACTTAGTTAAAAAACTAATTTTATTTCATGAGCAAAGAATATTTCACTGAATCTTAGTCATATTTTTAATTTTTCTTCTTTCCTTTCCTTCAAAAAGTAGATTTTTATAATCTCTTTTTATTTTATCAAGTGAGATGACATCTGAGGAAACATGGCAGAAACTGAAAGAGCATTTCTTAGAGATGGAAGATGTACAGAAGCAAGGAGAATCTCTAAAGATAAGAAAAAAGATGTTCGCTTTCTTTGGAAAAGGATACATAGTTTTGAAATTACCGAAAGAGAGAGTAGAAGAACTTCTTAACTCAGCTGAAGGTCTACCATATGATCCTGGAAATGGTAAAATAATGAAAGAATGGGTGATCATCTCTGTACAACAATCAGATAAATGGATTAGCTTAAGCAAAGAAGCCATGAGTTTTGCAATTACTCTTGCTAAGTAGAAATAACTTGGTTTATTTCTTTGGTAACGAAAATCCGAATAATCCTGCAATTAATGATCCACCAATTGCAATCCAGAATCCAATGAAATCTAGTAAAGGATTTGTGGGTACGACGAAGAGATAAGGAATTTGCAATGCAGCTCCACTAACATAAGGGAAGAATGAATTTACTGCAGCATATATTATGACCGGTACTATTGTAAATATTAGTACAGAAAAAACTAATGCAATCCATAGGTTTCTAGGAACAACGAAAATGGATAAGATGAGAGCAAATGCTCCTGTAGCTAAGGCAAGAATACTTAGTATAAAGTCAACCGTAGACACAGTATCACCAGCTCCTACTTCAATTAATGGAAGATATAAGTAGATGAATTGAAAAATAGCTCCTACAATTCCAACAATTAAGAAGAACAAAGCAAGTTTACCTTTTCCTGTAGTTACGATGGTATTTTTAGCCATATTCATAATTTTTCTTTTTGCTTTATTTAAATGTATTCAGAGAAAATCCTGTTAGACAGTTTTTTTGAACAAATTGTTTTAGAAATGGTTCCAGAGATAAAGAAGCGTTACTCCTAAAATCTTTTTTGAACATGGTAGAAGAAACGTCTTTCCAGTTGTTTGTCTACTTTCTGAATCATATCCTTACTTTGTTCAATTCTATCCTTGCATAAATCATCATTTCCTTCTTCTCTAAACATTTCTTCTAATTCTTGTGCAGTAGCTAATTCACGAACCCATACATTTCGTCCATTTTCTGTAAAATCGATTGTTGTGAAATGCAATCCGTTTTCCACTAATGCTTGACCAACTTTGGTATTTTCAGGTTCTGTTTTTTCAATAGATTCTTCTGCATTTCTCCCTTGAGCATAAAAAATCCCCATTTGTCCATCAGGCTTAAGAATCTCTTTCATCTTCTTTATGACTTTAATAAAATCCTCAGAATAATACAAAGTATCAATTGATATTATAGCGTCGAATTTCTCTTTAGAAAATTCTAATTTGTTTAAATCTCCCACTTGGAAAACTAATCTTTCTTGATCTGTTTTAGTATTGGTTTTAGCCCATTCTACTACTTTTTCAGCATTATCAACACCAATAATTGAAGCACCAGTTTTTTCAGCTATGTATTCTGTAATTTTTCCTAAACCACATCCGATATCTAAAACAAGTTGATTAGGTTGCAGGTTCAGTATTTCAAGCATTTTGTCTAATTGTTCCTTATCAAGAACATTGTATTGACATAAATTTATTCCAAATACCTTTTCACAAAAGATTGCATGAGCTTTGCTTTCAGCACTTCTTACTAGAAAATCATCATAAAAATCAATGAGCCATTGCTTCCTAACCTCATTACTAATTGTTTTTCCTTCTTCTGTGATTTCATACAGATTATTCTTCACTCTCAGAAGTCCTCTTATTACTAAAGAATTTAAATTCGATTCGTAATCTTCTTCTAAATCTTTCAAACGCTGAATTCCAAATTTCATAATTCCTTCGCTAGAAGGTTTAATTCTTTGTGTTTTATTAATAATATACTCATTAGTTTTAGAATCTAATTGACATTCTACTAATCTACCTAGTATTCCTAGAATTGTTTTTTCTGTAATGGTACACTCATTATCATTTTCAGGTAAATTCATTCTTCAACCTCTTCAATAATATAATCTATCAATCTATAATGTTCAAACATTTTTGTTTCTTTCCTAGATAAATTACGTTTCTGATCTGAAAGTCTGTTAACTCATTCTGAATACAGAGAGTTCTATTACTATCAATACAACTGCTATAAGTAGAGCACTGCCTACTGATGACCATTTGTGTTCTTGTAATTTAGTGTGTGATAACTTGTCAAGAAGGGGGAAACATCTTCTGTAAACAAGTATTCTAACAACTAGAAATACAAGTTGAAAAAATGTTCCAATTGAAGCAATGATCAAATATTCGGGAACCGTTTTAGCATAGAAAACAGCTGATACTAGTAGAATAAGTATTGTGTATACTATGTAGGTTAGGTGAATCAATATTATTCTCCAGAAAGAGTCATTGGGTGAAATATTCAGCAAAGGCCAAACTAACCAATTTAAGATGAAACTAATCAGAATCATTAATGTAAATATAAATCCTAGAAGAATTGGATTAAATCCGCTTTCCAAAAGACTCCCCCAATCATTGGGATTATCAAAGAGCGGTTTGAAAAAAACACCAAATCCAACTAAAGCTTCTAACAAATAGACATAACCAGCTGTTAATAGAATGGGTAAAAGATATTGACTACGAAAGAACCAAAGAATCAATGTTAAAATTGAAATAGTTGCTAAACTAAATATAGGAGCAGCTAAAGAAACAAAGATTTCGTCTTGAGGTTGTATTGGAGCTCCTGAATATGTCATACCATAAAATGGGTTTACTTCTATACTAACACCAGGATAACCTTTGACTATGAGTGCAAGTGCATGACCAGCTTCATGCAAAAGGAGGAAAAGGCTAATAGAGAAAAAGAATGAACCTAAAAATAACAAACTTGCTTTCAAAGTATCATTTCTTGATGTAAAAGGATTATCAATCTGAATAGCTTTCTCGATATTATCATTCTTTCTATCTTTATCGAACATACAGTACAAATGCCTTGAAGCATTTATAAGGATTTAATAAATCAATAATAGCAAAACTGATGTTAAGAGTACTCCTATTATTACAAATTCTATGACAATTGTCCAACGTTTGTGGTTCCAGTTTGGAGTTTGTTTAAACACCAAACTTCTTAATTTATCTGCAATTGGATGCAAAACAGGTTCTTTTTTGAAAATTGGTCGTAAGATTAACCAATCAATTATATCGGGAAGGTTTGCTGTTATTATAACCCACCAATAATCAACTATGAAGAAGACTAAGAGTACAATCGACCCAATGTAAATTACTAAATGGTATGATACCCAAAACCAGTCTTTCCAATCAGCTTTAGGAGGATGATAGGTTATTATTGCTGAAGCATCAATAATGAAATGACTAGCAAAACTTAAGGGAAGCACAACAACTACTTGAAGCCACCACGGAGCGGTAGGGAAGATAGCCTGAAATGCTGCTAAGAGGAGGATTCCAGTTAAAATATGGGTAGGTGCTTGCATTGTAACTAGTTCTAATAATGTGATATTAATATTATTCGCATCATACTCACTGTTCAATACTGAATAACATTGCATGAAGGTTCCCTTCGTGATGCAATAAAATCGTTTGTGGGTGACGTAAAACCTTTTTACAATGGGGATAACGTTTTTAT
>JAEOTK010000206.1 GCA_016839875.1 Candidatus Heimdallarchaeota archaeon | reverse complement strand
TTGCTTTAAAACCTACTAACATGACGTTTGAGGAATCAGCTACTATTCCTAATTCTGGGATTACAGTTCTAAAAATTCTTAGAAAAGCAAACATCCAGAAAGGTACTAAAATATTGATATATGGAGCTTCAGGAAGTACTGGAGTTACTGCTGTACAAATTACTAAATACTTTGGAGCAGAAGTGACAGGAGTATGTAGTACGAAAAATCTTGAGATGGTGAAATCATTAGGAGCAGATAAAGTAATAGATTACACAAAAGAAGATTTCACAAAAGACGGTCAGATATATGATGTTGTTTTTGATGCAGTAGGTAAGATGGATAAAAGTGGTAAAAAGGCTCTAAAAGATGGAGGAATACATCTTAACGTTAACAAGGATAGTGGAGGTATGGATAAAGCTAAGAACATTAGAAAAGATCTTCTCATCCTCAAGGAAATGTGTGAAGCAGGAAAGTTCAAACCAGTTATAGATAAACATTATCCATTAGAACAAGTCGTTGAGGCTCATCAATATGTCGAAAAGGGACACAAAAAAGGAAACGTAGTCATTGTTGTAGCACAAAAATAAGAATCCTTCTCTATTTCCTGGGATTCTTTTAATCCTTCTTTTATGTTGTTTTTATCCTCAGTAATTTTGGGCTAAACTTAAATATTCCTTGATTTATTCAAGAGATTATTAATGTAATTGTAACTTGAACTAATCTATATGATTTGAGATAGTGTGTGAGTAAAATGGAAAACATTGATTCAATCCAAGAAATTGAGATCAGTACAAGAAGAATGGTCCTTAAAATCTTCAAGTTGTTCTTTTTTAGCCTTATAAGACTGAGGTTTTATGTACCCGGAATATCTGAAATAAAGGTAGATTCTTTATATGAACTCATAAAATCTGATAATGCACCATTAATAATTGATACTCGAGATAATGCAGAATTTTATGGAGTAGCAGACTATGGGAAAAATTACGGTCACATTCCAGGTGCTAAGCTACTACCTCTTTTTCAATTAGCAGCTAATTTAAAGCATCTTTCTTCATTTCAAGACGATTTAATTATTACTATTTGTCCAGGTGGAGGAGCTTCTTTGATTGCAGCTGAAATCATGATCAAAGCAGGATTTACTAATGTAAAGAGCTTAAGAGGGGGGATGATTAAGTGGTATAAAAAAGGATATCCAACCACTACAGCTGA
This sequence comes from Candidatus Heimdallarchaeota archaeon, assembly GCA_016839875.1. The sequence goes on along the minus strand of JAEOTK010000206.1, from coordinate 8,013 downwards.
AGACCCTGATGATCTTATCTATTTCATTGAGAAGAAGAAAATAGAACTTGAAGGTAACCTACCTTTGGGTGAAACTTTTACGGGTAAAATACACAAGACTATAGATGCACGCAATTTTAATTGTCCAGTTCCTATAATGAAATCTAAAAAAGCATTGGATAAATTAGATATTGGTCAAGTATTAGAAACACTAGCTACTGATCCAGGTAGTAAAAGAGATATTCCAGCTTGGATTCAAGTTACAGGTCAGCAACTAATCTCAGTTGAGGAAACTAGTCCTGAAGAGTTTCGTTTTATTATCAAGAAACTAAAATAGTAATTAATGGAGAAAGGAAGCATGAATAAATCAGAGAAGTTCTGGGATAAAAGGGCAACAGAATATAAGAAAGATGAAAAGAATTGGGAGGAGACATATAACAAAGCTCTAGAAAACACTAAGAAACATCTAAAGGACAGTGACATTGTCATGGATTATGGATGTGGGTCTGGAATTTTAGCTCTCCGACTTGCTAGATTTGTGAAGGAGATTCATGCATTAGATATTTCATCCAAAATGATAGAATCCGGAGAACAAAGAGCAAAAGGAAACAAAATTGAGAACATTAGTTTCGCGCAAACAACAATATTTGATGAAAGATACAAAAACGAATCATATGATGTGATTTTAGCTTTCAACATTCTACATCTCTTGGAGGATTCTCAAAAAGCTGTTCAACGGATAAACGAGTTGCTAAAATCAGGGGGTTTGTTTATCTCAGAAACTGCTTGTTTAGGAGAAGCGAAGCCATTTCTAAGTTTTATAATGTCAGTAATCATTAAGTTAAGAATTCTGCCTTCTGTGAATAAACTAAAGTTTTCTGAAATAGAGGATTTGATAACTAAAGAAGGTTTTCAGATTATTGAAACTGAGATTTTAGGAGATGGTGTTTCAACTTATTTTGTTGTGGCAAAGAAATCGTAAGATATTTAGTATTTTTGCTAAAATGATGAGTGACATTCCTCTCGAATAGGACATGTTGGACATTTTACTTTAATCATATAGAAGAAATTCCCCACTACCACAATTATAAAACCAACTAGGGCTATTATTGCTAGATAATTGAAGTTTCTAAAGAATGATACGATAGTTAGTACTATAGGTAAAAACCATATCAAAAACATTGGCCACACCCAATTCTTCTGACCTACATGTTTGTGTAAAAGTGTTTTACCCCATTCATCTACGGACATAAGCTTCTCTTTAGACTTCCCTGTCTCTTCGTCTCTTGTAGTTTCTATAACTTTGAAATAACAATGCCTACACATCGTAAATGGCATTATCACAAAGTAAAACAGAAGAGAATATATTGCATATCCCAAAGCAACCCATGGATTAAGATAATATATCCCCCAAGTTCCAAGAGCTATTAGAACCAAAATAATCGATATAGGTATGAGTTTATAAAAAGGGCATTTTGGTATAAATCTCAAAAAGAATAAATCTGAGAATAACTTGGATTTCTTTTCATCCACCATGTTCAATCACTATCAGATAATCTTTATCAATTATTTAAACCTAGCTGGACATTTTCTAGCAAGGCTTAATTATCTATCTCTACTTTATAGAAACAGGATGAATATCACTACGAAAACATTTCTGAAGAAGATGATATATAGACGTAAACACTGGGACACCTTAATAGAAACTATAATCAAAAAAGGTTTAGTTGAAGAAAAGATTTCAGATAAATGGTTCTTTAAAGATGTTATCTGTCATATAACCATGTATGATAAAGAAATACTTGAAGCTTTGAAAACTAAATCTATAGCTGAAAGCGAATTCTGGAATGTGAGTATTGAAGAACGAAATGATATGATTTTCAATGATACTCAAGAAATCACTCTTGAAGAGATATTGAAAGAATCTAGAAGTGTTTTCGATGAACTAGTTGAAGCTATCAAAGAATTAAGTGATGAAGAACTCAATTCTGATGAATATATTAAGAGGAAATCTGATAAGAGAATAACATGGGATTTTATTGGAGCAAATAACTTCTGGCATTTCGAGGATCATGAAGATGCTCTTATTCAACAATTTGATCTAGAATATGGGTTTTGAAGAACAATTTTATAAATTGAAAAATGAGTTACAGATTATGAAAACTGCAGACATTCCAAGAACTGGAAGAATAGGAAGATTTGCTAAAATAATTGAGAAAGATCTTGGTGAAGAAGTGCTATTAGATGTGATGAAAGACTCTGATAAGTATGCTTCATTCAAAAATCCTGAAAAAGCGGCATGGTGGTCTTCTGCAGTAGAAAGATTGGAAGAGGGAGTAGGAGAAGAAAAAACAATCGATATCATGAAACAATGTGGTCAGAAATGTTGTGGTCAAGGGATGAGAAAAACCGCAAAAAGATTGATGACTGAATCAAGTTCTCTTGAAGAGTTTCTAGAAAAAGCTAGTACATATGAAGTTAAGGAAGGAGAGATAGAATACAAACTTAAGGATTCTAATACAATAATAGGAATCTTCAACAGGTGTTTTTGTGGGCAAGTAAAACAGATCAAGGAACCTTTTAGGAATATGATTTATTGTCAATGTTCTGCTGAATTTCATAAGCAATTCTTTGAAGCAGCTCTAGAAAAAACAATAGAGGTTGAACTGAAACAGTCAATTTTAAACGGTTCAGAAAGATGTGAATTTATTCTTACAATCAAGGAATAGTGAGTATCTACAATAGGTTTAAAAGTGTCTGTTGGTGGTTTTTTGCTGATATTATCATGAAGAAAGTTAGATTTGGTAAATCAGATTTAGAAGCTTCAGAAGTAGGTTTAGGGACTTTAACTTTTGGACATCCTACTAAAGGAATTCAAGATTTCGATGAAATTAAGAAAATCCTCAATTATGCTCTTGATAATGGAATGAATTTCATAGACACTGCAGAAGAGTATGCAGGAGGTTTATGTGAAAAGTATATAGGTGACATTATCAAAGAGAGAGGAGATAGGGAAGATGTTATCATTGAAACCAAAGCTGCACCTCCACACATTGGGGATAAGGAATTGAAGAAAGCTTGTGAACAAAGTCTTGAAAGGCTTCAGACAGATTATATAGATATTTATCTTCTTCACTGGCCATGGTGCTATTATTCAGCAGAAGAATCTGCAAAAGCTCTGGATGAGTTGTTGGAAGAAGGGAAGGTAAGATATGTAGGTGTTTCAAACTATCAGAATCCCTTAGTTGAAGAATTAATGAGCCATCTTAAGAATGGAGAAATAATCACAAATCAACTTATGTACAGCTTAACTGGTAGAAATATTGAGAAAGAGATTCTACCGTTTTCAAAAAAGAAGGGAATACAAATAACAGCTTGGTGTCCTTTGGAAAGTGGTTTTTTAACAGGAAAATATAATGAAAATAGTAAATTTGAAGAAAATGATTATAGAAAGAAATCTCCCTTATTCCAAACAAAAGAGAATTTTGAACAAGTAAAGCCACTATTAAAAAAACTAGACATGCTTTCTGAGAAATATGATGCAAATCCAGCTCAAATAGCTTTGAATTGGATTATAAACAAAGAACAGATTATTCCAATTCCAGGAGCAAAAAACGTTAAGCAAGTTGAAAGTAATATAAATGCAACAAAGTTCAAACTTACAGAACAAGAGATAAATGAACTATCTAAGATAACACAAAAAATAGATTTGTGGAGATGGTAATTGTATTTACTTCTAATCGAGATATAACTAATTAATGTTTTTGAAAATAAAAAAAGAAAGGATTTCTTTATAATAATCCATTTCCTGCTTTTGGAAAGCCAATTAAGAATAGTATTAACCCAATAATTTGAGTTATACCTAATGGTATTATATTCCATATAATTGACATTTTAACTTGACCAAAACCTTTTGTTGCAACAGGACGATTTGCTCGATTTGACCAATCTTCCATTGTACTATAATACATAAAGAAGAAGATTACGCTTAAAAATTGTGTTAAACCAAATGGTAGTATAAGCATGATGATAGCAAGAGTTAACTTACCTCCTGCATCATCTAAGATCGGATCGTTTTGTGCTTTTGTAATAGTAGCTAAATTAAGCCATTTTATTAAAAGTACAAATATTGGAAATATTAACCAAAAGAAGAAAACAGTAATCCAAATCCATGAATAGATGGATTTAATTTGTTGTCCAATTTCATTTACTGCCATATATATTTCTCCTATTCTATGAATAAGATTATTAAAATTATAATTAGTAGATATTAAATCTTTTGAGAAACTTTTCTATCATTCTGTGAAAATACATTGATCTTACAGTTCTTCGATAGTTTCCTTAAATGCCACATTTCTTTTCTGTAAATACTCAATAACTTGGTGATATACATCTGAATGTTTTCCTAAAAACTCTGGAGGAATGATACCTTTTTCAGTGAATTTTCCTTCAAGTAAAATATGAGCTACTGATGTGCAGGTATATCCTGTTGTTCTTGCTATAGATAATATACGCTTTTCTCTATCATATTTATCAAGCATATCATAAGTATAACGTAGTTTCTTGTCATCTTTCATTCCTTCAATAACTATCTTCATAATAGTATGATCTTCATCTCCCTCTTCAAACATCCAATGATCAAGTAGAAGTTTACCTGTTAGCTCAATAGGTTTGATTTTTGTTCCTTTAACATCAATTTCCTCTGTATTGAGGAATCCTGCTTCTATTAGCATTTGCATCTTTTCTATATGACCAGGATATCTCAGTGTTTTTTCTTTCATGAAAGGGATATCCATTGTCTTGATGAGAGTTCTGAGACCATCAGTATTGATGGCTACTAGAGTTCCTACTTCTGGAAAATCTAGAAATTCAAGGTCAGATAATGCTGGTTTAACAACTATCTCACTATTCTCAATATTTCTTGCTAATAAGATATATTCCTCGATTACCTCAATTGGTGGATAAGGTGATTTGTAATCGAAAAGCCAGTGTCTCTCAACTGGTAATCCCCCAACATAACATAGGAAACTTTCTGTCTTATCTAAATTCGAATCAATATAACCAAGTATGATGTTACTTGAACCAGGAGCTACTCCACAGTCAACTACAGCTGTAACTCCTTTCTCTTTAGCAAGTTCATCTAATTCAAATGGATCTTCCTCGAAATAAGATATATCTACTATATTCTTTCCAGCTTCAATTACAGCTTTAATAGAATTATATGCTAGAAAACTAGGAAGAGCACCAATTACTAAATCAAAATCTTGCACAATATCTTTGATGTTATTAGGATTGGATAAATCTGCACATATTCCATGAAGATCATAATTTTGTGTCAGTTTATCTAAAACTTCTTGGTTAATATCAACTATTGAAACCTCAATTGAGGAATCTTCTGCTAAATCTCTTGCAATAACATTTCCTACATATCCTGCACCTAAAACAACAACTTTCATTTCTAAACCTCTAGGTATATATGTAAATAGAAATAGAGGAAATTAAAAGATTATCAATCAACACATAAGACTGAAAACTAAACTTTTTCCTTCATCCCTTTGTTTTTCCTAATCATTTAGTTTCTTATCAAACATTACTACAATATTGTTGTTCCCTGTCCAAACATTAGCATGTTTGAAACCGATAGCTAAAACTTCTGGTACAAGTTTTTCAGGGCATAAACATAATAATATAACCCCCAAGTCTTTATTTCTTCCCAGAAATCCATATAGTAATTCTTTGATGTTTTCCTTTGAACCATATAAAATAGCTTTAGCTCCATCTATCTCTCCTGTTGCAATACTTCTGTCTATGAAATCAAGCATTACTGTTTCTCCTACTGAATAGAAATTTTTCTCAGGATCATTATCATAATAATCAGCTTCAAAGGGAGAATAACTCCAACCAATACAGATTTCTTCTTTTGGTCCTTCAGGAATGTTAGTCAATTTTTCCAAAGCTTCTTTGGCTGGTATAGATTGTTGTTGAAGATATTTCTCGTCAACTCTAGGTGCTCTAATAGGTCTCATATAAAACGCAACCATTTCATGTCTTCTTTCATAGCCTAGCTTTTGTCCAATCCTGCACGAACCTCTATTTTCAGTAACAGTTTGAAAAGCTACTCTTGGGTATCCCCTCTCTTTGGCAGTCTGTTCTCCATAACTGAAAAGAGCTGTTCCCACACCCTTTTTCTGGTATTTACCATGAACTCTAATATCTTCAATCCAGGCAAAATCCCCAAATTTCTCTCTTAATCCACCTACACCTACTAATTTTGATTTATCAAATGCACCGTATAAGTAACACTTAGAATCTTTGATTAGATTCTCAGCTGTTTTTCCAATCTTCGGATCATTTCTCATATCCATAGATCTTGAGAGTTTCTTAATATCAGGTAAGTCATCTAAATATAATTCTCGGAATTCTAAATTCATAATATCACTTGAAAGATTTCTCTATAAAAATACTAACTGGTCACATAATTATAAGCTACTGGTCACTTTCTGACCACTTCATTTCTTTATAGTATTTCATCGCTTCTTCTTCTTTTCCAGGTTCGAAATTATCCCAGAATTCTTTTGGAGGATGACGAAGATCATAATCAATGCGAGTATCATGCAATACTCTAGAACAATATGGATCACCTTGCATAAGTGTGTGTTCCATAGTTAGAATCAGATAATCACTATAAACAGCTCTAAATTTCTCATAATCACCATAACAACAAGCTAGATACTTGAATTCAACATCAGGAAGATCTAGCATAGAGTCAACACAGGTCGGACAAGTCTTGTTTTTGAAGGCATATTTCCCTTTTTCTAGCATAGTATGAACTAGTACCCATTCTGATGAAGTTGTATCTCCTGATAAACGATTCTCCAACATTTTTTCAAGACTAACGAATTTATCTTTATCAGGATAAGGATGATCGATATGATACTGTGTGATATATCGCTTGAATAATTTTACAGCTTCTTCTCTTCCACTAGTTTCTGCTAGAGATTCTAATAGATAATAGGAAGGATAAGTCCAAGCTTGAATGAGTGCTTTCATAGATATTTCTACTTCATTTGTTTCCCATTCACTTCCTTCTTCTATCTGTAAGAGATGAAGATAATAATTTAAAGACGCATTATTCAAATCTGGATATTGGATTAAATTATTAAATTTTGAAAATATTTTTTCAACTTTTTCAGAAGAATTTCTTGAGAAATCTTTGTCTACTAATCCTTGATATTTCTCTGTTAGATTTTTAACGTAATCTGTAATAATCTTTGATTGTTCTTTAGCTACAAATCCAATATTGTAATCAAGTTTATTTAATAAAATATCCTCAATCTTTTCCATTGGTTTTATAGTTACAGGTTCTTCTAAGAAATCTTCTTTGAATGTTCCTGTTTGTGTGAATTTCATTTCAGAATCATTGTTTTCAATGTTCGGACTTTTATAAGTATATTGATGGAAAATAATGGACTATCATTTATAAATGAAAAGAAAAAACGGAAAGAAGGATTTTTCTAGATTTAGAATGATTTGAATTATAGAAACATATGCAAAAGTAAAAAAAGTAAAAACAGAATGGAAAAATAGGTTAAGTTTCTATTTTATCCATCTTACTGGATTTTTGACCTGAAAGTTTTTGTATCAACCAAGTAGAAGACCATTCTACTGAACCTACAAATTTGAATTGCTTCCAAATTACGATAAGTATAATCCACACTGCTAAGTTGAGCAATCCAAATAGGGTAATATTGCCAAACGTAGCATTCCAACTTGACCATATTGGTGCAAAGATTCTTTGTAAACTAACAGCAATAACTCCTTCAAGTATATATACTGATAAAGTCACTCGACCAATCATTACAAGCCAATTGAACCATTTCATCCGTTTTTCTCTTGCTTCTTCAGGTTGATAATCGATAAACTTCATTCCCAACCAGAATAAGAGGAAATATAGTCCTAATTGAAAGAACATCTGACCCCATGCGTAGTACCATGAACCAAAAATCGTTAGATCTGAAGTTACTCCTATATAGA
>JAEOTK010000205.1 GCA_016839875.1 Candidatus Heimdallarchaeota archaeon | reverse complement strand
TCTCAACTATTCTCAGAAAGGAATCAAAGAAACTTGCTATACCTAAGGAAGAAAAACCTATTGCAGTACTAGTCTTCCATTCTAGTGGGATACCTATTCGAACGTATTTATCTCAAGAAGTTAATATTACGGATGACCTTCTTTTTGGGGGATTTGTTTCTGCTATTAGGCATTTAATGAATGAGTTGTTTCTTGATCAGAAACATGGTGTTCTCTCGATTGATCATGGACAATATAAATTACTAATTGAATTCTACTCAAACATTTTTTCTGTTGTTGTAATAGCATTAAGAGATAGTTTCATGCTTCGAAGGAAAATGCATAGATTAGTAGAACATTTGTCTGATAAAAGTATTTTTGGAGACCAATACAGAGGAGATATTAGTGAAACTGAATCATATGAATTGGATTCAGTAATTGTCAATCTTTTTGGAATAAGAGGATTTAAACCAATATGAGATTTTCTGAGAAATAAGTTGAAGCTAAGGTTTTTATTTAATCTTGTACTATAATACTTGAATAGAATGAAGGATAAGGAGAATGTAGTGGGATTCCCTAGGGAATTCGCTATTCATATCCCTCTCATGAAGGAAGAAGAAAAACAACTTCTGAAAGAACATGAGACTAACTTTAAAATTTCTACTTCATTAAATCTAGTTAGAGATTTTCTAGTAGACATTATACCAACGATTAGTTTTCCATCTGAAATTCTATTCTATTCTCTCGGGAAAATATTGCATTCAGTTTCCGATTATGAGACTTTATTATCTTTTTCAAAACAGTATCAATCAGATGGATTGATTGTCTGGAATATCAGAGTATTCATTGAGAGAGGTTTAAATGATGAAGCTGTGAAAAAAGCTTCAGAAATTAGAGCAAAGGAAGATCTTCCCGTTCTTCTTAAACTACATACAACAAGATCAATCGCCTATGCTTATCTTAACATTGGAAATTATGAACAATGTAAAATTCATTTGAATGAACTCTTTGAAGAATCTTTTACTTCACAGAAATTGCCTGATGAGGAGAAACACATCGTAAATGATGTTCTTCTGGAAGGACATAGAGATAATTTCTATATGTATCGATATGTAGAAGAAAGGATTAAATTGGAAAATAAACTGAATGTGGCTCTTCATATTGCTGAAGAACTAGAAGAAAGAAATCATATAGCACGTTTCTATTACTTATTAGCTCTTTTACATCGAGATGACGGATTGCTCAATGAATCACTAGAGTATTCTAACAAAGCAATTGAAATTCTTATAGAAACAGGAAACAAAAGTTTGCTTGCTGCTGTTAAAGGAAACTTAGGTACTCTCAATGTTCTAAATGGAGATCTTAAAACTGCTGATAAAATTTTCAAGGAGATTCTTGAAACTTTCAGTGATTTAGAAGAGAACAAATACGTTGCTCTCTCGATAAAATGTTTAGGTGATATTGCAATAGCTCAAGGAGATTTTGATGGAGCTATTAAACAATATGAAGAAGCTCTGAAGATTGTAGAGAAGCTTAATCTAAAAGAAACCTATCAATACTGTATCTTAGCAGAATTGTATTTGCAAAAAGAGAAGTATAATGATTTTGAAATTCTTCTTGCTTCACTTGAAGAAGAAATTAGAAGTAATCCTTCTCCAACAATTCAAGCTTATATTCAATTTGTAAAGGGACTGTTTAACGTTAAAAAACTCAATTATGGTCAAGCTGATACTTTCTTTAAAGATGCAATTAAAGTTGCAGATAAACAAGGAAGAGGAGAATTAAGTGCAAAGATTCTTATGAATCAAATCTTACTAGAAATTGCTAGATATGATGTTGAAAAAGATCCAAGATCCCTTGTTTCAGCTTTGATATTGCTAGAACAGTTAATACCCTTCTTTGTACAAAATAAGATATTGAAAGAGCATATAGCCTTACATCTGCTACAAGGAAAGATATATGCAGTTCAGGGTGATTATACCAGCGCTTTCAACAGCTTACAACATGCAAAGGACCTATTAGATGAAACAAAGAATAAGGATTTGTTACTCCTTGTGGAGAAGAAGATAGCAGAAATAAATGCATACTTTCTTAAGCAAAAGGAACATGAACCTTCGTGGACTTTAGAACCATTTCGGAATGATATAGCAAATCTCGAAGAAATTGGTTTACGCTTCATGCAAAGATCTCATATTGAAAAAGATCAAACACCAATGGCATTAATTATTTTACATAGATCTGGTATTCCTCTGAGATCATATGTAATCTTGAAACGAGCTGTTAAGGACCAACTTCTATTTGGTGGCTTTATCACGGCCATAAAAGACATGCTGACAGAATTATTCGAAGAACAACGAAGTCAAATGATGGTTATAACATATGGAAATCATAAGATTGTTATTGAAGCTCACCCCAAAGGTTTCAGTAGTGTAGCAATCAGCGCATTAGATTCTTTTTCATTAAGAAGAAAAATACACCAATTAACAGAGAATCTTTCTAATCTAGACATCCCTAAACAATTTTATGGGGAAATTTCAGAAGATTTATCACAAATAATTGATGATGAGGTCAAGACCCTATTTGGATCTACTCTAATCTTTAGTGATGCGATAAAACTAGACATATAATCCCTCTTTCTTCTATCCAATTTGATATTTGATTGATTTTTACAAAGAAATCATTTATAATTAGGAATTGACACATTTAATCAAGAAAAAAGAAGAATTTGAATCCCATGCCATCAAAACTCCCTACCTTTGTTACATACGAATTGGATCTCTATCTTGAAGATGATAAAAGCGAGTTTGATGATAGAATTTCACAAATAATAGGAAAATCAAGAAAAGAGAAAGAAATTCGAAGAAAACTCTATACATATCTTAAATCAATAAAGAAGAAAAAACTTGATTCTATAGAAGAGAACCTTTTACTTGCTACTTGTTTATTATGTT
>JAEOTK010000204.1 GCA_016839875.1 Candidatus Heimdallarchaeota archaeon | reverse complement strand
CTTACAAAATGGACATTTTTTATTTTCAAAAAGATCTTCATATTTATCATCAAATTTGGATTGACAATTTTTACAATAGAATCTCATCCATTAGTTAATGGCATACTAATTAAAAAAGTTATACAAATGTAAACAACCTTGTCGTGACATTGGTAAATATTCTATGGTCCTTTTAACCAGTTCTTAACTTCTTTCTCCATACATCCACAATCTTGTTTCAAAGTTTTCTTATATCTCTTTAACTCAGCTAGTTCTTTCTTAAGGACTTTAATTTTCTTCTCTACTTCTCTTGTTAATTCGACTTGGCTCATATTTCTCACTTCTTCTTCTTCTATGTTTTCATAATGAAAACTATTTCACTATGAAAAATCACTCAAAACCCTTATTAGTTTTTTGTTTTTTAAATCCACTAAGTCAATTAAATTTGAATAAAAAACGATTCTATTTGAAATCTTAATACCTAACTTAGAATTTTCTTTAGATACAATATCTGACCAGTGTGATAAGAATTATGTGTGATTGCTACAACAACAAATTGCACGACTGGATCATTATGCCAGAATGATAAGCCTTCAGCGAGATTAACATATTCTATTAGATTTTTTAATTCCAATAATCCAGCTTTGAATTTTTCTTTCAAGTTGTAGAATTCCTCATTTTCCAATTTGGATTCATTTGTTAGCCAGCTTTGCACTTCCCAATCTGCTTCTTTTCCTTTTATGTTCTCAATAAAAATATCTTGCCAGATTACTAGATGATATAAGATATCCCAGATTGAATGTGAATCCTCATTTAATCTCTTTCTAGCTAAATCTGCATCGATATCAGAAATAGCATCTAAAGGATTGATATGAGAATGTGCTCCTGCTAGACCTTTTTTCAGAGAGTTTTGTATCTGTTCTAACATAAGACTAGATTTGAGGACAATAATTAAAATTTATGTGCAAATATTAGAATTTGTTCGAAAATTATATTTCTTCATTGAAGAAAAGAAAAGAAGAAATGTAAGATATTTGAAAATATCGTACTTGTACTTACTTAATTTAACTATACAGTCTTTAGATTAACTGCTTGTTGTCCTCTATCAGTATCTTCAACATCGAATTCAACAGCGTCTCCTTCTCTTAGATCACCGAATTCAACGGTTACTCCAGAACGATGGAAAAAGATATCTTTATCTTCATCATCTGCTGTTTGGATAAATCCAAAGTTTCTATCATACATGATTCTCTTAATTGTTCCTTTCATTGAGATTTTCCTCCATTTATTTTTCACTTTTAGGAAGTGTCATCCAATAAATCTTAAACCTATTAATTAGATGTCGCTAAATCTTGAGAGGATTAAAACAAACATAACTAACTAGTTTAAATCTACTTACTTTACACTTAATTATGGATTGATAAACTATTGGGTTAGTCCAATTCCAAGTTTTCCAGTATTTTTTAAGAAAACTGTCTACTAAATCTTTAATGAAAATAATTTCCTGGAAGCAATGGTTTCTTCTTTTTGTAACTGTTTTACAGATTCCTCTATTTTCACGTACTGTAATGTTTCTTTTAATGGAGCTTTTCGTTCTTGAAGTTCCTCCCATACTGTGATTTGTTCTTCTAGCCTGTTCTGCTCTTCACGTATATTGGAAGCAATACTCTCGAGACCTTTATCTTCTGCAAGAGTAAGACCTTTCTCTAACAACAGTCTTGATTCTTTCAGATCAAGCTCTGCTAGCGCTAGAAGTGCTTCTAGTCTATAAATCTCAGCAAGAATAGAATCGGATGATTGCTCTTCAGCAATTTTATGAAGCTTTCTGACTAATTCCTTAATTTCTTCTAATAGCTCAATATCAGCTGATTTTTTTAGTTCTGATATTAACATATCACATAAGTGAACCATTGCTTTAACAGATATTGAATGATCAATGATTTCTTCTTCAATAATTTGCTCTAGTAAAACTATAGCTTTTGCTTTGCTGCGAGACTTATCACTGATTTTAAGAGATAGAGCTTTTGCTAAACGGAAACGTTGATCAATTGCAGGAATCTTTTCAGCATTATTGATTTGTTGTAATTTCTCTAAATACTCCTCAACTAATTTCTGGTTATTTTGTTCAAGTGCTTCTTGAAGAAGATCAAGTAGTACAACAGCAGAACCAAAATTACTTCCTATTTCCTCATAAATGCTTAGGCTTTGATTGAAATATTCAATTGCTTCTGAAATGTTACCCCTTTCTCTACAATTAGAACCAATATTAGCTAGTAATAGTGCTATTTTTTCTTTTATCCCAAGCTCTTTATAGATTTTCAGGCTTCTTTTATAGAACTCTGTTGCAGAATCAAGATTCCCTCTCAAACCAAAAATATTTGCTATGTTATTCAGTGCAAGAGCAATATAGGGTTTTGAATCAATCTCTTCACTTAGATTCAATCCTTTCTTGTAGTAATCTGCTGCTTGGTCAAGATTTCCTTTCAATTGAAATACTACTCCCACATTAATTAGTGAGATCGCAATAGCTGTTTTTTCGCCAGATTGTTTTTTGATCTCTAAAGCATGTAGCTGGTTTTCTAGTGCTTTATCCAAATCACCCATCATTGTATATACATTAGCTAAATTACTCAACACTCCTCCAGTTTTCTGTTTCAATCCTAATTCCTCATAGATGTTTAATGAGCGTTGGTAAAATTCAATTGACTTATCGAGTTCACTTTTGGACCAATAGATAAGACCTATATTATTGTAGGCCCTTGCAATGGATGTTTTATCATTAATCTCTTCAGCAAAAACTAAGCTTTGTGTATGATGTACTAGAGCTTCATCAAGTTCACCTTTATACCAGTATAAGATTCCTACATTGAGAAGAAAACTACTGGATTTTAGTTTGTAGCTCTCCTCTTTATCTTTAGGGACTTTAGACTGTAATTTTGCAATTAAACCCATGTGTTCTTCAAACATCTTGATACCTTTATCATATTCTCCCATACCCCAAAAAGCATTCAATCTAAATATCAAATAATCTAAAATGATCAGTAGATCTTCTTGACTACGAATTGTTGGCCAAACATCATCAGCTGTATTGACTGCCTTTTCTCTTTCATCGAGAGTAAAAAGGATTCTAGATTCAAGTAAAGTACAAGCAATTTCATCTACGATTGATAATCCCTTTTCTTTGGAAATTTTTCTTACAAGTTCTAATGCATTTTTATGCTCATCTTCAGTAATCAATCGTTCTACTTGAAGTATTTCTTCTTGCACCGTTTCATTCAATCTGTTCACCATTACTCCATACTATCTTAATAACTGTGTTAATAGCATCAAAGGTCCAATTTTCTTTAGTTTTCACTATGTTCTTACAAATCTTAAATCTATTGGAGAACTATAGTTCTGCTAATTTTTTTCTTCGATAACGCAGAATACCTTTTTCTTTTCTTATTCTCATACCAAAAAGGAATCGTAATGTATTAACCTCTCTAATAATAAGTAACAGCAATGAAGCTGCAACAAAAGCTGAAACCAATATTATTACGTATTTAGTTATTATTTGAAGATCTAGAGGTATTATGAAAAATCCTATTACTATTATTAATGTTTGATGAAGAATATAGAAAGGTAAAACTAATTCATTGAGATATTTTCTCGCTTTATTATTCTTGTTTAGGAATTTACTGCCTAATGTAAATAAAGCAATTAACCATCCCCATGCATAAAACGCTGCGAAAAATAAGAATAATGCTTCATTATAGAAGAGGAAAACTGTAAGACCAAGACCAGTTGCTGAAATTAAGACCACAATTATTGCAGATATTGCATGTTTTTCGATAGTTGTTTTAAACTCTTTATCTAAAGCAAATGCGTAACCATAGAAGTAAAAGACGAATTGAGATATTATTGTCCAACCACCGAATACAGGTATTCTTCCATTAATGAATGAATTTACTAATTCAAAAATGAAAATGGGAATTACTAGTAGATAAATCATCCCTGGGAGTTTAAACACTTTTGTTATTTTAAGAAATTTGACTCTTATATTCTCCTTTCTTAAGAATAGAAATAGAGGAAAAGCTATTACCGAGAAAACAAATAACAACAGAAGAAACCAGAGATGATGCCCAAAGATAGCAAAATTTCCTCCAAACTCATAGATTCTTTCAAAATATACAGGATAGAAATCGAAGAACGAGCCTGAAAATTCTGCATAGTAAATCCTTTCTAAATAGACTTGCAGTGTTATGTGAGTGAATATTCCAATGATGAATGGAACCATTAATCGAATTGATCTATCAAGTAAATATTTACTATTTTTAATCTTCCTACTTTTCATGAATTCCATTGCGTAGAAAGTGCTCATACCAGCAAGAATGAAGAAGAACGGCATTCCAAATGCACCGAGAAAACCAACAAATACAGTCATCCCAATTGAGCTTTCACTGTTTTTTATATGCCAAGTATTCTCATCAAAGAATCGAGCACAATGAAAAATGAATACAAGAATAATTGCTATAATCCTTAACCAATCTAAGTCATATCTTCTTTCTTGTAATTGGGGTGCTGTTATAGTAGAATCTTCTGATGTTTCACTCATGTTTGTCACTTGATTCTGTATCGATTTTCTTATTTCTTACTAGTCTAAGGATTCCCTTTTCTTTCTTTACTCGCATTCCAGAGATGAATCTCAAAGTGTTAAATTCTCTAATTATCAGTAATAGCAGAATATTTGCAGTAAAAGCAGAAACAAGAATTATTAGAAATTTAACGAAAATAGATAAATCCAACATTACAACAAAATAACCTATTACTCCCACAACTACAAAATGGATGATGTAAAAAGGGAGAACAAGTTCATTGAGGAATTTTCTTGCTTTGCTGTCCTTATTCAAAAACTTATCTCCTAAATTTAGAATTAGAATAAGTAATCCAAATGCGTAAATGGTTCGGAGGAGATAGTAGATAGCTTCAATATAATGAAAGCTTGGATTGACATAAAGATCATCTAAAAAATTTAGGTTTAGGAAGACTAAAGGTACAGCTGTAACAACTGTAAGGATTAAAGCTAGTATGTTATTTTTCTTTAGAGCTTCTCTGAACTGTTTATCATAAGCAAGAAAGAATCCATAGATATAGAAGAAGAGATAAGAGATATAGTCCCATCCTCCTAATCGTCCAATACCAAACCAAACTTCATTCGTGTTATGCAATATCTCTATTAGATAAACAGGAATTATAAAGAGGAAGAGCATACCTGGTTTCTTAAGAAATGATGCAGTTCTAGATATCCTAGCTCGATGTTTTTCTTTCCTTAATAGAACAAATGGATAAAATACTATTATTGATATGACGAACAAAATTACAAGAAACCATAGGTGATGACCAAATAGGGAGAAATTCCCTCCAAAACCATAAAATCCCTTGAAGTAATTAGGATAGAATGCAAAGAAAGAGACTGAATTTGGATCTAAAGCTCCACTGTTTGCATATTCAAGATAAACTATCACTGAGATATAGGTTAAGATTCCAATGAATACTGGAACCATAAGTCTTAGAAATCTAACTAGAACATAATATCTTTTTTTTATCCCTCTTTTCTCCATAAATCCTAATGCAAAAAATGCACTCATTCCGGCAATTATGAAGAAGAGAGGAATGCCTACAGCTGTTAAAAATGTCATTCCTATTGAAATATTAACGTTAGTTTCAGCATTCTTTATGTTTAGACCTTCAGCATCAAAGAATTTGGTACAATGGTATACAAAAACCAGAAATATCGCGATTATTCTTAACCAATCCAAATCATATCTTCTCTCTAGTTGTGTAAAAGAAGGAACGCCAACTGGCTCTGTGCTAGAATTCATTATTAACCTCTAAGGAGCATTTAAATCAAATTTGAATAGTTCGGAGAGAGTTTTTATCAATATAAAGTTTCTCCAGATTCTAGCATTTATAATTCATAAAATCTTCTTCAAAAACTTTAATAGAATACTTTTCACTTTATGAAATGATGGAAGATATAATGAAGAGAGTAAATGAAATTGAAACAAAATTACTTACTCTCAATGATGGTAGAAAAGTTTCCTACCTTGATATAGGTGATCCTAAAGGCACCCCATTACTCTATTTTCATGGTTCTCCAGGTTCAAGATATGAAGCATTGTTTACCGAAAAGTCTGCTATTCGTAACAATCTACGAATAATCGCACCTGATCGTCCAGGATTTGGTGATTCCGATTTTAAACCCAATTACTCTTTACATGATTATAATAATGACATTATAGAAATAGTAGATCAACTAAACGTATCAAAATTTGGAATTGTGGGGGTATCAGGAGGGGCAATATCAGTTTTATCTCTAGCTTATGAATATAGTAATAGGTTATTATTTGCAATTGATATAAGTGGATATGCACCTGTTCATAAGACGGAATTATCTAAGATTATGTCTCCTTTAGATAAATTATTTATTGGAATAGGAAAGCGATCTCATCGATTGTTCAAATTAGCTCATTCATATATGGGTAGGATTGTAAGAAAAAAGTCTCCTCAGAAGCTTTCTAAAATGCTAAAATCTGCATATAGTGAAATTGATGCAGAAATTTTACAGGATGAAGAAATGGCTAAATTTCTTAAAGTGGATATGGGGGAATCTTTCAAGAATGGAGCTGATGGACCATCTTGGGATGCAATAAACATATACTCGGATTGGGGATTCAAGTTAAAGGATATAAGTTTCAAAATACATCACTTCCATGGAATTGAAGATATAACTGTTCCTTTAAAATTTGCAGAATATAAAGCAGAACATCTACAAAATAGTTCACTTACCAAATATGAAGCTGAGGGACATTTCATGTTTGTAAGAAAATTTGAGGAAATTCTCTCTGAAGTAATTCAGTAGTACAATATTTCATTTACAACGTATGTGCTTTCATTTTGATAGGTATATATAACTCGAATGCCAATTCTAAATTATATCAACTTTATAACGGTTGTGAAATAATTGGATAGAGAGATACTCAAAGAGAAGAAAAGAGAGTTAAAAGAAAACGTAAAAGGTAAACCATTCTTCATGGGTCTAAAACATAAACTTCGATTTTTGATAGAAGTTCTGAAATTAGTTTATGCAGACATTAAGTCTCCTCCATTTCGTTCTAAGAGAAAAACAAATCCTCAGTTAGAAATTGACTAAATACTTCTAGAGCAATATTCAGTGATAAGTAATTATATTTGTTTTTCGATAATTCTTGCGTCTCAAGTTAATCCTCTTGGAAATAGAATTATAAGTGCATATTTCTTTAGAATTTCATGTGTTCATTAGAAGGTAAATCAGAAGAGGATGAATTACAATTGAAAACAATTTTGGAAAAACTCCAAGAAGGCTATTCCAAAAGAGATGTTTCTAAAGTTAAGAGCTGGATTCAAGAATTATTTGATGAAGAAGTTACAGTTATAGGGACTAATGCAATAAATGCTGGAGATTTTGAATGGCGTAAAGGGCATGATGCAGCAATTGAGATGTTCCAAAGTGATTGGCAGAATTGGGGAGATGTTGTGATGAATTTGACAAATGCTCAAATCGACATTGAGGATCAGAATGCTTGGATAGCAATGAATGCAACTGTTACTAGAAACACTAAGGATTCAGAAAGACATTCAGCTGAATTAAGCAGACAGAGATCACTTAAGCGAATAAAAGAATATTCCGAAAAGAAGTGGAAGTCTAAAAGAGCACTTTATGAGATTATTCATGATGCAAGCATGATATTGACTCAATACGAAAGAGGAGAAACCTTCGTCTGGCCCATAAGAATATCGTTAGGACTGATTAAAAGACAAAACAATTGGAAAATACGTAATGTTCATTTCTCTTTTCCAGGAAGAGGATTCCCCAATGTTAGAATAGAAGAGTAGGAATATTGTCTTAAGGTCTACTTCCAAGAAGGGAGACTAAACGAGAAGGTATCTTCTAATAATCAAGTTATGCAAAATATAGAATTTAAATAGAAGAAACCAGTAATTCATTCTTAGAGGTGATTTCATGACAAATATCATAGATTCTACAAAGATATACTGGTTTGATGAAAATTGCTCTCGGACGACAGCTTGTGGAATACTCGATTTCTACAACTATAAAGATGCCAGTGATGTCCTCTTCAAATCTTTAGCACCTTTCGGTGAAGGACTAGGAGAACGATTAGTATGTGGATCAGTAATAGGATCCATAGCAGCTCTCAGTTATATTTTATCTGAAAAAGGATTAACAAAAAAAGAAATAGGGGAAAAAACTGACGCTTTTAAAACAGCTTTTCGAAAAGAATTTGGAACAATACGCTGTTCAGAGCTTCTTTATCCAGAGTTAAAAGTAGCAGATCCTTACCCAACAGATCCAGTACGCTTAGATATCTGTTCTAAAACTGTTAAAAAAGCAGTTCTAGAGGTTCAGAAAATCATTGAATCAATATAAAATATAATTCAAAAGAGAAAACTGTATAAAAAACTCATCTAAATTGCATAATGCAATAAAGATTTAAATTTCAGATATCTAATATTATATTAAAGCCATATAGGGAGCTTGATGAAGGATATATTAATGCAGATTAAAAATAATAGAGTAAAAAAACAAGCTTTACTAGTGATTTGCATATTTTCATTTTCCACATTCATCAATTTAATGAACTTTGAAAATGGCATTTTTCCATTTTCAGATCTCACTAACAATAATATTTTTACAAACACAAATGATATCACAGATTCTGATCCTTTATTCAATAATAACAAAATAAGTTTAGCATATGTTCCAGTAGATAATATAAATGGAACTGGAGATAATTTCAATATTGGAGATAATCTTGAAGTAAATCATCAAGTCAGTTTAGCTTTGGATTCGGGTAATGGGAGATCAGATGCTTTTACAATTTCTGCAATCAGTGACTATTCTGCAGATTCACTTCAATATGATATGCAAATAACTGGTAAGAGTGATTTCTTCACCCAACAAACAGTTCATAACAAAGATGAAATATTGGAATCTTCAGTAATCAGAATTGCTCAAGGTTTTAATGTACCCTGGACTTATGGAGTTTTTTCAGGAGCGGAGATTTATCTTATCATTGAAACAGCAATTGGAGGAGATGAAATAGAATTATATGTTGTTAGCGAAAATATCACAGATGGTACACCAAATTTGACAGATGTGCTTAGCACTGAAGTTGATGGGCCATATAATAGCATTAATTCAATTATAGAAAGCACTCCTTCAAATACTCAATATTATAATTTCACAAATGCTGTCTTGAGTTCAGGTGATTATTACGTTGTTATAGAAATAACAGCTTATGATGCATCTGATAATCAAGGATTTAATTGGAGGGGACAACAGGGATCTGTATATGCAGATACATTCATTCATGATGGGTCAAGCTGGTCACTCGAAAACAAAGATTGCATTTTATCTCCAGAATTAATGCCTTCAGATGCTAGTGGTATCCCTCAAATTTTTAGTGACCCTACATCAATTTCGTTAGAAGATAACGGATCACCCGTTACCTCTCTAACACAAGCAATATCATCAACTGGATCTCACACCTTGACTGCTGATACTTCAGTTCAAATTATAATGAACAACAGCTATTCTTTCTCAAGACTACTTCTAGCCACATCTTCATACCAAATCACAAACTCGTCTTTTAGTGATTACAGTGCTAGCTGGATACTTGATTGGTCTACAACATCAGTTCTTATTACACCATATAGTAATCCGTACAGGCATCTATATCTAGATACTCCAAGTGATTGGAATGATAGTACATTTGAGTTTATATTTGATGGAACTGATCCATTAGTAGGAGAAAGAACAGCTTCTGGATATTTATGCTACATGAACAATACTTTTTCAATTGATACCTATGCAGCAGGTAGTTTATCTTTGTCGACTTCTTCACCGAATAATTTGTATAATTATGTCCTGACAGATGAATTTGAAGAGACTTCTATTTTCAATCTTGGATACTGGACTACGGATGGAACAAATGCTACAGGATATGAAGGATCCTCAGCTATAGTCGATGTATATCTCAAAGACATTTATTATAATAACATCACTTCAGGTGACTTGAATTTTACAATTTTCAATCCAAATGGAGAAATCATTCCACTCAAAGTATCTTTAGATGCGAATCTTACCTATGTTGATAACTCGTCTTATTCTCTTACAACTGCTAGTCAAGTTTCATCTGGTTTGTATCAAATTAATACTTCTTTTGATCCATCGGTCTATGGTTCTGATGAAGCTGGTGATTGGACGATAATATTGCACTGGATGAATGGGACAGAAGTAGGTTTTGTTTCAAAAACTATTTCTGTTACGTTTGAAACAGATGCAGATTTTGAATGGGAAATTACACATGATTCTGATACTTGGACATCAGACAATTTAACTCAAATAACACGAATGAATGGAGAATCACTAAAAGTCCGAGCCTCTTATTATTCTCGTTCTGAACCTTACTTCACCGGTCAAGGTGTTCCTATATCAACTGCAAACATAAGTTATACTACTGGTTGGCTAGAATCTGGTTTCCTAAATTATGTGACATCTTATTATGAAACAATTATCCCAATTGATGCAGAAGCTGATGTTTATCAAATAAACATGGAAGCTTATGGAGAACTATTATCCTCCTACGAAATTCAATTCTCTGTTCTTATACTTCATCAATTTGGCATTGAATTAGCTCAAACTGATTATTATCTGAATTTTTCAAATGATATCGATATAGATTTCAGTGTTTTAGATTACACAAATGGAAGTGCTCCAATTATTCCAGATAATATTGACCTCAAAGTTAATAGTATTGATCTTGCATCATCAGATTATAGTTATATTGTTCAAAATGACATATTATTTCTTAACTTAGAAACCCTTGATCTAGATCTGGTTCCTGGATCATATGATTTAGAAATATCAGTCTCTAAGGAGAATTTTATAGAAAGTATATCACAAGTGAATGCTACTGAAACTGTAATTCTGCATATTCAATCTATAATTACACAAGTACAGTTAGTCACATTTCCGACCACTATTTATCATAATAATCAGACCACTCTTTCATTTGTATATGTAGATACAAATCATTCTACTCTAATATCTGGAGCAACATTTAGTATTGAATCAGATATCTCAGAGATGGAAATTGTAACCATTAATGAAGAAGACGGCATGTATACCATCGTAATTAAGATAACTGAGCCAACTGCTTCAGTAATGAACGTTTTCTTAACCATTTCAAAGGATGGTTATGAATCTAAATCTGATTTCCTACTTTTGTCACTCAATATTTCAGAAATTAGTATACCTACCACTCCAGAACTAAATGGAGAATTTCCAACAGCTCTAGTAGTTG
>JAEOTK010000203.1 GCA_016839875.1 Candidatus Heimdallarchaeota archaeon | reverse complement strand
ATTATAATTTTGAGAAAATACTTTCTTTTGAGCTTCAAGCAAGTAGTCTTCCATTCTCCACCAATTTGTAAGAAGAATGTTTCCTGTAAACTTCATTTTTAATCTTACTGCGGTATCACCATCGAATTTTCCTTTGTGTTTTTCAATAATTGATTCAATCTTTTGCTCAAAATCGAATTCATCAATATCAGATTTAAGCGTGATATCATGTTGAATCATCTTTCTAGTTGTTTGAAGGGGAATTGGCTTAACTACTGGTTTCTTTCCAAGTGCAATCTCAACCTCCAAAACACCTTTTTCGTGGTTTCTTTCAAAGAAAGTATACTTTTCTGTACTTCCGCTGAACCATGCTCTATCATTTTTCTGCATTTGAATATGATTATGACCTAATGCAACATAATCGTAAGAAAATTGAAGATGTTTTGAATGAAGATCTTTACCTTGATCCATTCCATGAACCAAGGCGATAGATATTTTCGAATTATCAGGTTTTTGATTATTCTCCATCCACTCTTCATAAGCTTTGGCGTGAGATGAAACTTCCCCGAAATTCAAATAAGGGAAGAGATAAAAATCCACTCCTTTGAGTTCAAATTTTAGTGGTTTATCATCTAGAATTGCTCTTTTTATTTGATAATTGGTTGCTATATATACTACTCCTGGAAAAGCAGCTGCAAGAAATTCTAGTGTGCTATTATCTCTAGTGAAGTAAGTTCCGTGATTACCATCAATAATTATGATTGGTATTTTACCTTCTGTTTTCTTAACAAATTCATTCAAAACATTCACAACAAAAGCTCTCGAATATTCTGAAGGACTTGCTAGATTTCTACTAACAGGAACATCGAATAAGTCCCCAGTATGCAGAATGAAGTCATAATCAGATTGAGCTGCGATTTCAAAAGCATTTTTGAAATTTAAGCAAAAGTCATCTTCAATCCAAGCTACTTTGTTGTGTTTTTTCCAGGAAAATTTAACATCTTTTGTTCTTCTGTGAGATACGTGAGTATCTGACATATGCAGTATTTTAATCATATTGACAACCTTTACATCAACGGAATTTCTTTCTTCTTTGGTTTTTTAACATTTAATGCTTTCTCTGGGTCACTAAAGAATTTTAGTTCTTTTTGTATATAAAGTGGTACGTTGGAAATTTTAACTGGTAAGGGTACATTTTTCAGAGAATTTGTAAGTATTGCTTCCCCTCGTGAAAGAACTTTGAACTCGTTTTCATAACCTGCGATGTTATTACTTGCATTGACTATTGCTTGACGAATTTCTATATCGTTTCCTAACATCATATTGAGTTCAGTATTAGTATTTGCTAGTATGATTGGTTCCATTGAAGAGATATTTTGAGTTATTAGCAATAGCCCGATTCTAAATTTCCTTCCTTGTCTAGAAATATCTATGAAAATATTACCTTCCTTTGACATTTGAGTACCAAGTATACTTGGAGCTTCTTCGACAGTTATCATTACCACCGGTAAATCTTCTATTGATTTCATAACATAATCGTTCCCTTTCTTCTCAGCCGTATAAAGATTCTTAATAGAATATTTGGAGCTCCCTAATAGTTCATTAGCTATCTTTGTTGGTAATCTGTCCCTTACTTGTTTTTCAAACTGTTTCCAGCTTGTTGAAGACATTAATGCTTGTCTTAATGCAAAAAGAGTTCGTGCAACCATAGTTATTACAATAAATTGCTCTGTCGATGTTAATAGAGCTGTACTGAAGTTATAGAAATGTCCGAGTTCAAGATTGTATATGATTTCACAAAGATCGCTGTCAGGGAAGGTTGTAAACATTGGAGAGTGCATGATAGGATACAATCTTCTTTTAACGGCGTCTATAGTTCCTTTTCCGAAGTCATCAATATTTTTTATTCCCTCAATTACTGTAATCCAATCTTCGTTCTCTACTCGCATTCTATACATAAAACTATTCATTGGATCTGTAACATACATTACAGAAGTAACATCACTAATCATCAAATCTTCTCTTCTAAATCTAAGAGGTTTGGTTACATTTTGCATCTCTTTTGAAACAGCTTCTAATTCACGAGTGAGGTAAAATTTATCACCAAATATTGATTCAAAAAATCTATCATCACCAATTCCTAAAACTGCATCCGCTATGTCCATGACACCTTTCTTTACTTTTTTATCTGGAGTAGATAATCCCTTCATATACTCGTCATGAACATCCACCATGAATACTGAAACTCTTTCGTTAAGATCCTCATCCTTTATCCATTTTGTCAAATTTCTCTTCAATACAGAAGTGATAAATGTCAACATGAAGTAAGATTTTCTAGCACCGGTAGTTCCCGCTACTTGAAGGTGCATTGGTAAGGAATCTAAATCTATCTTAATTGGAATTTCTAAGTGCGAAGTGCCAACAAGTAATTGCCCTATTTCGATATCTTCCCCAAGTTCATTAAGCAATAGTTTAGACAATGCTTCTGGACTATCTGATCCCCTGTAAACTTCAGAGAAATGTGGTGGGAGAGTTCGTGGTTTCTTAAATT
>JAEOTK010000202.1 GCA_016839875.1 Candidatus Heimdallarchaeota archaeon | reverse complement strand
AGACCTCCTCCTTCATTAATCTCTGCAACATGTGCTATACCGTACACATATTTATCATTTATATCTAAATCAAGAAATTCCCTTAAAGCAAAAGTACAACCAAGTGCTCCTGAAGCACTAGCACCAAAACCGCAAGAAAGTGGAACGTCAAAATCATGGAAAATAGAAATTCCAAAATCAGATTCATTTTTTGATTTCTGTAAAACTGAAATTTGGTTCAAAACATTATTTGTGATGTTTGCTCTATCATTATCAACTTCTTCTTCATTGAAATAAATATGATTTTTCTTATCATCAGAATATTCAATAGAAGTTGTAGTTCCGCGTGAAATTGAAAATCCTGCCCCTTGAGAACCCCTGTATAGAGGATCATGATGTTCAGTATGAATTGTAAAAATCCCTGTTATATGGGAAGCTACCCAGTATTTGATCATATTATCACCTAAGTTAAAGTTCTAAGTTCCATTATTGCTAATTCTCTGGGCATGTCTTCTTCTGACATTTGTTTCATTATTTCAACTAATTTATTATTTACTGGAGTGAATATATTTTTCTCTTTCCCAATCTCAACAATCTTTCCGTTAAGCATTTCTATTTCTGTTTTAACTCCTCGTTCAATATCTTGAAGCATTGAGCATTTATGATTAGCTGTTTGACTTACTATATCATCAACAAGGTCATATGCTTCATTGAATGTTAGTGCAATTTCATCTTTAGAAACTGATAGAATTTCATGTATATTATCATGGATAATTTTATTTAAAATCCTGTCTTTTATTATCTCACCATTTGTTAAACTAGTAATAGCTCCTAAAGGTAGAATAGAGCAATTTACTATGCTCTTCATCCATATATCTTTGGAGATATCATTTGAAATAATAACTGTGAGACCTAAGTCCATGAGAAGGCTTTTCCAGAATTTAATCACTTGTTCATTCTGATGATTAACTCCTCCAATTCTAGTCTCACCAATATTAGCTTCTACAATTACATTGTTATCTTCTCGAATTGCAGCTTGCGATGTCAAAGCTCTTGTAATTATCCATTGTTTCTCATTTTTCAGAAATGGTTCCTCTATTCTGATACCATTTTGGAAGATTAGAATAGAAGAATTGAAAGAAAGATTCTCTCTAATCATCTCAGCTATCTGTTCATTGGCCCAAGATTTTGCGGTAATAATACATAAATCAAACTTAAAATCTTCAGGCAATTCAGAATAGATCTCGCAGTTCTGTAATTGTGGTACTTCTTCATCCTTTAGCTTTACAGGTAAGCCTTGAGTTTTGATGAAATTCGTTCCCCTTTCAGTTGACAAGCATGTTACTGCATATTTCTTCTTGTTAAGTCTAGCAAGCATTACTGAACCTATTGCCCCTATACCAACTAGAAGAATGGATGAATCTTTACTCACAATGTAAATGAGAATTAAGTAATTAAAAGGTTTTTTCGAAAAAATGGAAAAATAAAAGGAAAAAAGAGTTAGTTTATTCTCTTTTTACATGATGATCAAAATTGAAATCGTTCTTGTAGCCTTTGTACTTGTCAATTAAAGCTGCAGATTGATCTTCTTCTTCAACTTGCTCTTCTAAGAACCAAAGTAAAAGTGGATAAGCACTTAATTCCTTTTCAGCTTGAGCAACTTCATATAAATGATGAATTCTTTTTGTAATGTATTTTTCATGTTCATATGCAGCTTCAACTACTTCTAGGATATTTTCATAATCTCTTTTTGGTTCTTTCAGTGTTTCATATTTAACTGAGCCACCAGTCTCAATTATGTAGTTTACAAACTTCATTGCATGTTCGAATTCTTCTTCAGCTTGTTTACTAAACCAAGCTGAAAGATTATTCAATGTTCTTTCAGCAAACCATGCACTCATTGCAAGGTAAATATAAGCAGATTCAAGTTCTTCTCTAACTTGATCATTAAATTCTTTGTTTAGTTTATCACCAATTTGTGCCATTTAGAATACCTCTAAATCGTTTTCACATTAATTTTATTTCTCCGATTTAAAAGGTTATTCGTATGTGCATTTTTTACGCACATGTAGAAGAAAAATAACTTGAAGCCATAAATT